>JABDJU010000374.1 GCA_013003325.1 Acidimicrobiales bacterium | reverse complement strand
TTCGCCACTGTCGAAGTGCGCCATCAGAGTTTCGTGCGATGCTAGATCTGCTCTAACCACGGCAAGCGTGTACGGGAGGGACTCGAAGCCCTCGGGAAGGACTTCAGGACCCAAGACGGCCTCCAGTGTCCAATCGCCCGGAGTCTTCAGCGGTCCCTGGGGGAACCACTCCTCATCGGGAGAAACGCCACTATCGGCCGTACCTGCGAGGATCCAAAGGCCACCTAACGCATCACCCAAATCAGCTCGCCCCTGTACTAGCACTCGCCGTCCGAGCCCAGCGACATCTGACAGCCCGTCCAGGGAGGCGACGGAGTCGATTACGGCGAACGGTGCCAAACCGCCCTCCGCAAAACCCGTCTCTGAGTTCGCGGCAGTCCAGCGACATAAGGAATCCAAGAACTTCAAGGCATCGTTCGAGGTCGGAAGGTCGAACTCATTTCCCCACAAGTAGCACTCCTCGATCCGATCGAGGGACGCAAGCGACAAGGGAACTTGTTTTCCAAGCTCGTTGTCATATATGTGGAGAACCTTGAGGTTCTCGAGCGCTCCCACATTCTCTGGCAGTTCTCCAACAAGATTCATGTTCCCCAGATAGAGCTCTTCAACATGTCCATTTCTGCAGACTATGGCCCTCCAGCCCTGCTCCTCGCCTGCGCAAGGCGTATCCGTAACCAGCCAGTTGTCTCCAGGATTCGAAACAAATTCGTTCGGCAGCCAACCTTCGCCGTCGGTTCCGTCCCAGATAGCGACCAGTGCTTGACACTCAGCGGGCGGCAGCCCCTGGATACTCTCGCAGTCGGAGAAAGGCCCCGCATTCCATCCGCGGCAGCGGGCGTCCAGGATTTCGCGCAATCGATTCCCAGGCTGTTGCCACTGGTTCATGGACAAGTCGCAGATCAGAAGCCGTGACAACTGGCCGAGCGAATCCGGGGGAGGTCCAGTGAGCATGTTTCTTGAGACGTCAAGCACTTCCAGAGCGCCGAGGTCACCGACTTCAGGGGCGAGGAAACCCTCGAGACCGAGATCCGCCAAGTCGAGCGACACAACCCGGCCGCCTGTGCACTCGATGTGTTCCCATCCCGCTCCCTCTACTTGGGAACACGGCGTTGCGGTCTGCAGCCACCCGGCTTCACTTCCTAGCGCCGAATCAGCACCTCCGACTGCAAGGTATATCGACCGGAGCGCCTCGCACTCGTTACGAGACAGATCTGCTTGATCTTCACAGGAAGTGAATTCCGTCGTGGTGACCGGGTCGTCATCTGAGAACAGCAGCGGGCTGAATGTGGCGATCAAGAACAAGGCGGCGCCGGCCATAAGCATCTTCGTCTGGAACGGATTGTTGCCTGGCCGGAAGAAGGCGGCAGCGCCGACAAGCCACGCGCCAATACATGCGCCCAACAAGGCGGTTGCGGTAAGCCCACCACTCCGATCACCAGGTAAGACAGCTAGCACCGTTGCAGCTAGCGCCAGGCCGGGGGCCATGTAAGTCGCAGCCTTGAGGTACCACTCCAGGGACTCAAAGTCGGGCAGCGGGCCGCTCACACTTCGATCGTACTTCAGCAGGTCAATTTGCTCGAAGTAGTTTCACACCAGCTCGGGTGAAAACTACGTGTCAGACAGGCGCAACGCCATATGAGATAAGGCGCCGTCGGCCTGACCGACGACAGTCATGCGTTGGGTTGAACGGGTAAGGGCGACGTAGAGGCTGCGGTAGCCCTGCGGGTTTTCGGCGACGATGCGGTCGGGGGCCACGATGATCGACGAGTCGACCTCGAGACCCTTCACCAATCCAACCGGCACGATCGTGACCGGGCTGTCGAGACTGTCTTGAGGGGCGCGGCCGACATCGAGGCCAGCTTCGTCCAACGTCCGCTCCACGCTGTCGGCCAGTGACGCCGGCACGATCACCGCCGCATTGCCGGCTTCTTCGAGCTTGAGTTCCTGGCGGACCGCTTCGACCGTGGCGGCGAGAACCTGATCATCGGAATCAGCCGGAACGAACACGGGACGTTCGCCGTCGCCCCGCACTGAAACCGGGGGCTTCAGGTCGGGAGCTGCAAGCGGAAGCACGCGGGCCGCAACCTCCATGAGCGGGCCGGGAATGCGGTAGCCGACGGTGAGCTCGCGGCTCTGCCCCGGACGACGATCGGGGAGATGCTCCAGCAGTTCGTCCCAGCTCTGGTGAGCCCATGCCCCGGTGCTCTGGGCGATATCGCCGACGATCGTCATCGAACCGGTGAGCGAGCGGCGGGTCAGCATCCGTAGCTGCATCGGCGAGAGGTCTTGGGCTTCGTCGACAACGATGTGCCCGTAGGTACGAACCTCGTGGTCTTCAATACGCTTGCCAACCGGCCCGAGAATCTCGTTGGCCTCGTCGAGCACCGGTACGTCGTCGGCGGTCCAGATTCGATAGGTGAGGCGCCCCACCTCTTCCCGCGGCCTGAACAACGCCTCTTGTTCGGCGCCATCGAGGCGGCGGCCCGCGGACCGGAGCAACGCCCTGGAGCCGAAGAGGTCATGCACCAACTGGGCCGGGGTGAGGGATGGCCACATCCAGTCGAGCGCTTCCCGTACCGCCGGGTCGCGGCGAAGCGCATCGCGTACTTCGGCCACGGTCAACTCGTCCGGATGGTTGTCGACCAGGGTTTCGAAGAAGCGACCCTCTACAAACTTGCGGTTGGCGTTGTGCAAAGATGCGCGGTGACGAGCCTGCTCCACGATGTCGGCGCTCTGATTCACGGTGAGACGCAGCACCCGGGACCCATATCCGACCCGAAGGTCGTGGCGCAGCGGTCGCTGGCGATCCCTCACCGCCCGGCGCAACACGTTCACCATGCGCAGGTCGCCCTTGATGCGGGCCGTATCGATCGGGTCAGTGCCTCTCGCCCTCACCGCCCCACCGATGAGATCGGCCAGCACCCGCATGTGAACGCCGGCCTCGCCCAGCGAGGGCAGTACCTGCTCGATGTAGCCCAGGAAGAGGCGGTTCGGGCCCACGACCAGCAGGCCCTGGCCGTCGAGCGGGAAGCGATGTGTGTACAGCAGGTAGGCGGCCCGGTGGAGAGCCACCACCGTTTTGCCGGTGCCAGGGCCACCCTGCACCACGAGGACGCCGGGCAGCGGAGCGCGGATGATCTCGTCCTGTTCGGCCTGGATCGTGCCGACGATGTCGCCGAGGCGTCCCGTGCGAGAGGTCTTCAACGCCGCAACGAGTGCGCCCTCGCCCCGCAACTCCTGGCCGTTGACCCGCACCACCTCCGATCCCCTCGCATCTCCGAAGAACTCGTCTTCGAGTCCGATCAGGGTCTCGCCCCGGCTGATGAAGTGGCGGCGGCGCACCAGACCGAGGGGGTCTGACCCTGTTGCTCGGTAGAAGGGCTCGGCGACCGGCGCCCGCCAGTCGACGATCAGAGGTTCGTTGTCGGCGTCGGCGATGGCGATTCGGCCGATGTGGAAGCTCCCCGCGCCGGAGTCTTCGTCTTGGTCGATGCGACCAAAACACAGGGACCGCTGACCGAGTTCGAGGCCGTTGAGGCGGTTGGCGATGTTCTCGTGGATGACTTCGCGCTCCCACCGGGCCTGGTTTGTTCCACCCTGACCTACTTCGACGATGGTCTGAAGCTGGATGGCCTCCTGTTTTGTCTCCTCCAAACGACGGAGGGCATGTTCGAGAAATGCCTGTTCAGCGGCCAATTCGGGATGGTCAGACAACGACGACTCCTGAAAAGAGGGGGTTAAGAATGATAGCGGTCCCGTTTCGGAAATCGCTTGTGAATCGCTTCACAATCTGTCAGGGTGGAACAAGCGGCGACTACTCGCAGCACGAAACGAAAGAGGGAAGCGAATGACGACCTGCTCCATCCATACGGCTGACAATGGCCTCTGGAGGTTCTTTCGAAGTCAACATCCCGATCCGAGCGAAACCCCCGGGCTCCTCAGCAGCCAACGACTCACCGCCGCTGGCTTCAGTGGTCGGATGTACCCGGGAGCGCCACAGCTGAGCCGAAATGGTTTCATCGCGTTCTGGGAAGACGACGCCGCAGTGAGCGCCTTCCTCGACTCTGCGGCCGGCGAATCGTGGTGCGACGCGTGGCACGTGCGCACCACGCCCACCCGGGCGGTGGGCCGATGGCCGGGGCTTCCGACCGACATCGATCGCGACGTGAAGACCACGAGCGATCACCCTGTCATCGGTGTGTCCCTGGGCCCACTTCGGCTAGGGCGCGGGTTCACTTTCAACAAGCTGAACACAAGGGTCGAAGCACAGCTCCGCGAATTCACGAGGGTCCTGTGGGCTTCTGCCTTCTTTGCACCTCCCAGGACGCTGTGCACCGTGACGTTCTGGGAGTCAGCCGCCGCCCTGCATTCGTTCGCACGATCCGGCGCCCACGCGGAGGCGATGAAGGCAAGCCTCGACCCGGGCTTTGATCCGTCGCTGCCGAACGGCACGAACTTCTTCGCCCCCGACTCGGTGTTCATGAGCCTGAATCCCTACGCCGTGTCGGGTTCGCTCTCAGGCAAGAACCCTCTGCCCGCCGGTGTGTTCGGAGCACTGGATTCAGCAGAGGCGAAGGTTAAAAACGGGTAAGCTGCAGCGTGTTCCCCCTGCTGAGAGCAGCCCGACAGATTCCCGGATCGGAAGCGCCAGAGGCGGCGACGGTACCGGTGTGGTTCATGCGTCAGGCTGGCCGATCGCTGCCCGAATACCGAGAGGTCCGCGGCGAGGGCACGATCCTCCACGTGATCGCCGACACCGACCGGGCCACCGAAATCACGCTCCAACCGGTGCGACGCTACGGGGTCGATGCCGCAATTCTCTACAGCGACATCGTGACGCCGGTATGGGCGGTCGGTTTCGGCATCGACATCGTGCCCGGTGTCGGCCCGATGTGTGAGCATCCGTTCGAGTCGGCCGCCGATCTGGAACGCTTGCGCCCGCTCGAGCCTGATATCGACCTGCCCTATCAGGCCGAGACCATCAAGAACGTGGTCACCGATGGGGGCGTACCGCTGATCGGATTCGCCGGCGGGCCGTTCACCCTGGCCAGCTACCTGGTTGAGGGTCGGCCGTCGCGAACCTATACCAAGGTCAAGGCGCTGATGTTCGGTCAACCCGACCTCTGGCATCAGCTGTGTGAGCGCATCAGCGACATTGCGATCGCAACTTTGCGGGCACAGGTGGCGGCGGGAGCTTCGATGGTTCAGCTCTTCGACAGTTGGGCCGGCGCGCTGCGGCCTGAGCACTACACCGAGTTCGTACTCCCCCACGCCACCCGAATCCTTCACGAGGTCGCCGACCTCGGTGTGCCCCGCACTCACTTCGGCATCAATACCGGGGAGCTCTTGCCCCTGATGGCAGACGCCGGGGCCGACGTGATCGGTGTCGACTGGCGAACGCCCCTATCGGTGGCCCGGCAACGAACCGGCGGTCGGGTCGCACTCCAGGGGAATCTCGATCCGGCGTTGACCACCGGCACCTGGGATGTGATGCAGCGCGAGGTGCGGCGGGTGCTAGCCGACAATGGCGGCAACCCCGGGCACATCTTCAATCTCGGCCACGGCGTGATGCCAGAAAGCGACCCCGGGCTCCTCAAACAAGTGGTCGAGCTGGTTCACGAAGAAGGTACGTGCTGATCCGATGAGGGTCTGCGTGATCGGAGGCGGGCTGGCCGGGCTCACCACCGCCTACGACCTGATGAACGCCGGAATCGAGGTCACCGTTCACGAGGCGTCGGGTCGGTGGGGAGGCAAGATGCGCTCTTCACCGGTAGGCGATCGGCTGGTCGATGCCGGCCCCGACAACTTCCTGGCCCGGGTGCCCGAAGGAATCCAGCTGTGCACCGAACTCGGACTCGCCGACCGACTAACCGTGCCCGTGTCGCCCAAACCGGCCTACCTCTACATAGATCGACGGCTTGGCGAGCTACCGAAGGGCACGGTGCTCGGCGTGCCCACCGACTTCGAGGCGCTCGAAGGCATCATCTCGCCAGAAGGCATCGAGCGAGCCCGCCAGGACCTTCACCTGCCGCCGACTCCCCTGTCGGCCGACACCACGGTTGGCGATTACTGCCGAGCCCGGCTGGGCGACGAAGTGACCGACACCCTGATCGACCCGATGGTCGGCGGCATCAACGCGTCGTCGATCGAAACGCTGTCGATGGCCGACGGCGCAACGCAGCTCTACAAGGCGGCCATGTCGAACCGGTCGCTGGTGACGGGGCTGCGGGAGACGCGGGACGAAATCGGGGCCACCCTCGGCTCGGCGGCTCAGAACCAACCGGTCTTCAACGGACTCGAGGGCGGCATGGCGACGCTGATCGCGGCGCTGGTCGACGCTCTCCACCGGGGAGGGGCGACCCTGCGGCTCGCCGCTCCACTCGAGGCCGTGCCCGACGGTTTCGACCGTGTGGCCATCGCTACCGAAGCTCACGCCGCGGCCAGGATTGCCCGATCGGCGAGTGCAGATGCTGCCGATCTCATCGCCGGAATCCGGCACGCCTCTGTCGCTCAGATCACCATAGAAGTGCCGGCTGGCCAGCTCGAACCTCTCGACGCCTCGGGGATCCTGGTCCCTCGCCATCAGGGGTTCGTGATAACGGCCTGCACCTTCTTCTCGACCAAGTGGGCTCAGTTCGCGGCCGACGATCGTTATCTGATTCGCATCACCTCCGGGCGCTTCGGCGACGATCGGGCTATCTCGATGAGCGACGATGAACTGCGAACAACCCTGCTCAGCGAGTTCGCCCAGATCTACCAAGACCCTGGCGAGCCGCTGTCGGAACGGATCGTCCGCTGGCCCGACGCCTTCCCCCAGTACGAGCCAGGACATTCTCAGCGGGTCGACGCCATCGAGGCCTCGCTCGCCCACGACGCGCCACATGTCCACGTGGTCGGCAACTCCTACCGAGGAATCGGCATCCCCGCCACCATCGGCATGGCCCGCAATATTGCGCAGACCATCGCCAGTTGACGGCGGTTCATCCCCGGGCCGGCGAACCACGTCTACGACCAACGCATAGGCTTGCTCGATGCCCAGCCTGCCCAAGATCCCCTGGTGGGGCGGCGCCATTCTGGCTGGCATCGCCCTGGCCGGCTCGCTGCCGCCGTGGGGGTGGTGGCCACTTGCGTTCCTGGGCGTCGCTGGGTGGGACCACCTCACCGCCGCGGTAGGTCCGACGACCCGGTTTGTGCGGTCGTTCGTGATCGCCGCGACGTGGCTCACGATCGCCATGTTCTGGATGATCGACCTCACCCTGCCCGGATTCATAATGGCCGTGCTGGCCTACGC
>JABDJU010000090.1 GCA_013003325.1 Acidimicrobiales bacterium | reverse complement strand
GTACTCGACGTCCGGCTCGAAGACGGCAACGGGATCGAGGTCTGCCGTGACATACGTTCCGAGCACCCCGACGTCGCCTGCCTGATCCTCACCTCGTTCGCCGATGACCACGCTCTGGTCGACGCATCCTTTGCCGGCGCAGCCGGGTACGTGCTGAAACAGATCAGAAGTAACGAGCTGGTCGAGTCGATCCGCAAGGTCTCAAAAGGCGCCGCCCTGCTCGACTCGGCCACGGTCCGGATGGCGATGAATCGCCTCAAGGACAGCGAAGAGGGCCGGGTGGCCACCCTCACACCGCAAGAGCACAAGATCTTCGACCTGATCGGTGAGGGTCGTTCCAACCGACAGATCGCAGACGAGCTGTATTTGGCCGAGAAGACGGTCAAGAACTACGTGTCCAACCTGCTGTCCAAGCTGGGCATGAGTCGTCGGACCGAGGCCGCCGCCTTCGCGGCGCGGCTCGAGGAGCGGGCCAAGAAGCGCTACGAGTGAGCCGGGTACCCCGATTCGGTCGACGGGGTGATGAGGCCGTAGTGACCGTCGAAGCGCCGGTACAGCACGTTGCCTCGACCGGTCTTGGCATTGATGAAGAAGTGGAACGGTGCCCCGCTCTCGTCCAGCACCTCGATGGCGGCCGCGGTAGACCGGGTCGCCGGCTCGTCGTCGACGAATTCAAATCCGAGTCCGTTGGTGAAGGCCTCCGGGCGCTCTCCTACCAGCCCTCTGACCACGTAGGACGATTCGGTCCGCTCCAGCATGCAGTCGTTGCCGGTCGTGAGTTCAACGAACAGGAAGAAGTCGAAGTCCATTAGGTCTGCGTCCCAGGCCGCTTCTTCGAGGGTCATGTCCGATGGCGCGAACGTCTTGTGGCGCACCAGCTCGCGTTCATCAGCTGGCCGATCGAAGTAGGGGAGAAGCTCGCTGGGCCGGTTCCCGTGGCGCCATGTTCCGTCGGCGGCGGGCAGCCCGGCTGGGTTGTGACGGCGTCGATCCCGCCGGCTCTCCAGCTTTGAGCGAAGCTTGGCCAACACCTGATCGACGGCCTCGTTGAGCGTGCGGGCCGAGGCGGCCACCCGCAAGAAATCGCCCCCGAGGTCAATGGTCGACTCGGCCACGGCGGGAACCAGTGCGGTCGGGTTCGCCGACATGGACAGTTTGATCCGCGCGGCGTGGACGGTGTCAGGGATCTGGTCGACCAGATGGTCGAGCCGCGATTCGGCATAGGACACCGCCCGATCGGGGACCCCGGTTCTGTTCACAACCTCGATGTCGACGGTGGGAGCTTCTGAGACCGGCTCCCAGTCCGGTTCCACCCCGAGCCACTGTGCTTCGATCGACCCTCGCCGAATGGTGAAACTGGTCACCGGGGCCGACGATCCTTCGGGGAGTTCGACCGACACGTTTCGGTCTTCGCCGTGCAGAATGGCCTCATCGAGGTCCACGGTCCAGCCCGAGTCTTCCAACGCAGCCCGTATGTGTCGCCGGCCGGCAACCGGCCCGTCCGGAGTGTGGATCTCGGCCTCGGGGAGATAGAGCGAGGTGGCACCGGCGTAGTTCTTGTCGACCATCGACTCGAGCCATGCTTCGACCACCCGAAATGGTTGGGTCGTGACGTCGATTCCGAACTCCTCGTGGGCGGTGGTACGCACTTTGGCCCCGGGTCGGGCGGCCCCTGTGAGGTCGCCAAAGCGGCGGTGGCGGTGGTTGGTCCGGGAGCCCTTGCGTAGCTTCACCCCTTCTGCTGTTTCGGTTCCATGGCTGCGCCGCAGGCCGAAGTGGACCCTTGCGCTGGGCACCCGAGCGTCGGTTTCGACCTCGGACATGGGTGCTCGGTAGGTGCGGCCGCGACGCACGATGTACACGCACGCCTGATCGTGGTCGACACGTAGGACTCTTCCGTCTGGCACGGTGGTTACCTCCCGTTTCCTTTGTTCACCACAGGTTCACTCCCGCCGCCGAGAATCAGAAGAGGCCAAGGTCCTCACGTACCCGGTCCAGCACCCGGTGGCTCATCGACGGTGATCTCTCCGACGAGTTCAGCAACCACGTCTTCGATGGTCACGAGCCCAGCGGTCTGTCCGGTGTCGGAGCGTACGATCGCAAAGAAGGTCCCGGATGTCTGCATGCGACCCAGCAGGTCCGAAAGCGCCGTCGACGGGGAACAGGTGAGTACCGGAGTCGTTAGATCACGCACTCCGTGTCCGGGATCGGGGGCGGCGAGATCCCTGAGCCGTACCGCCCCCACGATCTGATCGATGTCGCCGTCGATGACCGGCAGCCTACGGTGACCCGCTGCGATCGCGGTCGCAAGTGCTTGCTCGATCGGGGCGTCGGCCTCGATGTGGACTATCGAGCGCCGCGGGACCATGACCTCATCGACCTCACGATCATTGAACTCGAACGACCGAGCCACCAGCTCCGCATCGTCGCGATCGATCTGGCCGACCTCAGCAGCCTCGTGGGCCGCCGAAATAATCTCCTCCTGGGTGAAGACACCGAGGGTCGCTCCCTCACCAGGTGATTGGAGGTCGGCCAGCCTGAGCAACGATGCCACGATCGGTCGGGTAACCGCGCTCAGGATCTGAACAAAGGGGGTCACCCTCAGCGCCATCTTGTGTGGATCGCGCACCGCCAGGGTCTTTGGGATCGCCTCCGCATACACGAAGAGGATGAGCGTGAGCCCGAACGACGCGATGGGGATGGCGACCCCGCCAAAGAGTTCGGAGGCCACGTAGGCGCCCACGGTGGCGCTGGTGATCTGGAGCAGCAAGACGAAGAAGAGAATCGAGTTCAACACGATCGGCAGGTCATCGAGGAGGGCCAGCAGCTGGCTGGCCCGGCGGGGGTCCGAGGCTGTGGCCGACACGACGGCCGATCGTCTCACTCGGATAATTGAGACCTCAGCGACTGCCAGTACCGCGATGCCGGCAAAGCAGGCGATCAGGAGGATCGTGAGGAGCGGCAGCTGCACGATCTGATGGTGACGTCCGAGCTGTCGCGCCCGCTAGGGCCGAATGCCACATCGCACACTCGGTGAGGGACTTTGTGCCCTGATGGAGTTGCAAAAGCGGCGTCAAGCTTGATTCGACACCCCGTGAGGGACGACAATGTAGTAGGAGGTCGACATGTTCAAGACGGTTGTCGTCGGTACCGATGGCTCGTCGGATGCTGAAAGTGCCGTCCGGGTTGCAGCCGCAATCGCCAAGAATCACGATGCGAAGTTGCATGTGGTCACGGGGGCGCGTCCGATGACGCCCGAACAGCTCTACGAGCTGAAACGGTCACTACCCAATGAGTTCTGGCCCCAGCTCCACGCCGATTACCTCAGTGAGGAACGGCTCAGTACCGCGGTCGGAATCTGCAATTCAGCCGGGATCGATGCGACCACCCACAGTGTTGCCGCTGCCGGCGCCGATGCGGTGCTCGACACCGCCGATGAGGTGGGTGCCGACTTGATCGTGGTGGGCTCGCGCGGCGAGGGGGCGGCAAAGCGCCTGATTCACGGCAGTGTGTCGACCAAAGTGCTGCACCATGCCCCATGCTCGGTGCTCGTGATCCGAGACTGAGAGCGACTCACGAGCGGCCCTTGGCGTGCCAGGTGAGCACCGAGCCGCCGCTTACGGCGGGCTTGATCCCTGACGTGCCGCCAACCCTTTCAGCCCGCGACCGCAGATTCTTCAAGCCGTGACCTTCGGCGGCGCACGGGTCGACCCCGATGCCGTCGTCGGTGATCGTGAGGTCGATGTCGTCACCGACCCGCAGTTCGATGGCAGCAGCCGTTGCGCGGGCATGGCGGGCGACGTTGGTCAACCCCTCTGAGATCGTTGGCAACAATTGCTCGACCACCATCCCGGGGATCTTCTCCGGGTCCCCCGAGATCGTGAGCCGGGGGCGGAAGCCGAGGCTGGAGACGAGGGAATCGACGGTCGATTCGATTTCGTCTCGTACCGCAGTCGTGCCGGGTGTGTGGAGTCTGAAAATCGCCGATCGCAGATCGGTGATGGCGCGGTCGAGTTCATCGACGGTTCGCTGAAGTCGGTCGCGAGCCACCGGGTCGTCGAGGTGTCCCTGCAGCGATTGCACACCCATACCAGCGGCGAAAAGGCGTTGAATGATGAGGTCGTGCAGATCCTCGGCCAGACGCTCCCGATCTTGGAGCACCCGAAGGCGGGATTCGTCGCGCCGAGCTCTGCGGGCTTCGGTCAAATCCACGACGTGGATCAGCATCGTGTTCGCCGTGCCATCTCCGAGCACAGCGGCATGCACCCATACCCAGATCTCGTGTCCGTCGGCGTGGACATATCGCTTCTCGAGAGCGAATCGCGGAATCTCTCCCCGCTGGGCTCGATGGGCCCACTCTTGACTCGAAACGGTGTCGTCGGGATGGGTGAGTTCTGCGAAGCCGAGAGCGAGGAGCTCGTTGGTGTCGTAGCCGAGAAGTTCGCAGAGGGCGGTATTCGCTCTGGTGATCTGACGATGGCTCGGATCGCTGAAGTCAGCGATCGCCATTCCCACTGGCGCGCCCTCGAAGGCGGCTCGGAACGCAGCCTCACTCGCCTCTCTTGCCCGCGCCGCCTCAACCCGCTCGGTGATATCGCGAACCAGCGCCACCATCCGTCGAGGGCGGCCGTTGTCAGCGGGCTCGGGGTATCCGAGCACGACCTCCACCGGCACGTCCCGCCGATCTTTCCGACGATGAACGGTGGTGAAGGTATGCGAATCGGCTTCACCGTCGACCAACGGCTTGAGGAGCTCTCGGAACGAGCGGTCGTCGAACTCGGGCTTGATGTCGACCGGGGTCAGTTCCAGTAGTTCATCCTCGCTGTAGCCCATCTGGCGTATGGCGCCCTTGTTGACGTAAGTGAATCGCAGGTTGTCGGGATCGAACATGAACACGCCATCGCGAGCGGAGTCGACAGTGTGGAGAACGGCGTGGAACTCCGCCTCGGCCTCGTGGCGGGCGGTCACGTCTCGAACGGTGGCGACGACGCACTGCCCCTCGGGCGTGGTCACCGGGCTCAACGACACCTCGACCGGGAACTCGGTGCCGTCGCTGCGTCGGGCCCAGAGGTTGAGCTCGGCACCCATCGCCCGCGGTTCGGGTGCTGAGCGGTAGTGATGGCGGTGGCTGGTATGCCGGTCCCTGAACCGTTCGGGCAACAGCCGCTCCACCGGCGAGCCGATCAGTTCGTCTCGCGACAGCCCAAAGAGTGATTCGACCTGCTGGTTGATACGCACGAGCACGCCGTCCTCATCGACCAGCAGCATCCCGTCGGGCGACGATTCGACCATCGCCCATGCCACTTCGCTCGGCACGCGCATTTCAGGGGAACCGCCGGGACGGTCTGCCGATTGGGGGTTGTTCACAAGACTCCAGCGTCTTTCATGGGACAGACAAACGGTACTCGGCACGGTCACTGAATGGGAAAGCGGTGCTCAAAGCCGTTGGGACCAACGGCCCTGTTGAGGTCACCGACGTCGGGGGACGCTGAAGACTGCGAGCTACCCTTGGCCGGTGGCGGATTCCGCCACCCGCACATGCGTCAGGAGCGTGATGAACACACACATCGTTTCAGGGCCCACCGGCATGGACGAGCTGTCTCAGGCGGAGTGTGAAGGCTTCCTGCTACGCACTCCGATCGGGCGGCTCGGGTTCACCTTTGCCGGCGAGCAATGCATCCTGCCGGTGAACTACCGGTATGTCGACGATCAGATCGTTTTCAGAACCGCCACCGGACGCAAACTCCATGCAATCGCCAGCGATCAGAAGGTCGCCTTCGAAGTTGACCGGTGGGATCGGGAGACCAGGACCGGGTGGAGCGTGCTCGTCGTCGGCT
>JABDJU010000330.1 GCA_013003325.1 Acidimicrobiales bacterium | reverse complement strand
CTTCCGAACCGGCCAGATCTGGACTGCGCTGCACCAGCAAAGCCAACAGGTCGACGAGATCACGACCATACCGCTCGACCTCAGACGGCGACTCCATCAGCAGTACGGCGAAGCGCTCACCCGGGTCGCGAACCAGACCTCGGCCGATGGACGCACTACCAAGGCGCTCTTTGCGCTGGAGGGCGGCGCCCAAATCGAGTCGGTCCTGATGCGATACGAGTCGCGGGCCACCGTGTGCGTGTCAAGCCAGGCCGGCTGCGCCATGGCCTGCAGCTTCTGCGCCACCGGTCAGGCCGGTTTCGACCGCCACTTGACAGTGGCGGAGATCCTCGAACAGGTTCATTGGGCCAAACGAAGCGCCGAGCCGCAGAGGCTCTCCAACGTCGTCTTCATGGGGATGGGCGAGCCGCTGGCCAACCTCGACCAACTCCTGACCTCCGTCGACCGCATCACCGACGAGATCGGGATCGGCGCTCGCAAGATCACGGTGTCGACCGTCGGCCTCATCCCCGCCATGGAGGAGTTCGCCGAGCACAAACGGCAGGTCGGTTTGGCCGTTTCGTTGCACGCCGCCAACGACGATCTTCGGTCCGAGCTCGTGCCGATCAACAAGCGATAACCGATCGCCGACCTGGTCGACGCCTGCCGCCTGGTGCGGTCCCGGACCGGGCGGAGGGTCTCGTTCGAATGGGCCATGATCAGCGGAGTGAACGACCGGGATTCCGACGCCGTCGAGTTCGCCGCGGTGGCACGGGCAGCCGATGCCCATGTGAACCTCATTCCCCTCAACGCCACACCCGGATACCCCACCACGGGCTCGAGCGCCCGGCGGGTACGTCAATTCGCCGGGCTCATGAACGAACGGGGCGTAAACGTCACCATCCGATCGACGATGGGTGATGACATCGATGCCGCCTGCGGCCAGCTCGCCACCAGGCACCGCTGAGCGGTCTATTCGAACCACACCTTCATGTACTCCCGGGTATGGGGATGCAACACCGCAGCGAGCAGGGCGACCGGGAAGACGGTGGCGTTGAGCTGCAGAAGCACCGGGTTCAGGCCCGACGAGACGGCGAACAGCAGATCTACAAGCCGGAGAAGTACGAAGAACGCCGCCCCGGAGAGGAGTGCGATCCACCCGATCCGCTTGTTGTTGGCAACCCCGAAGGCTCCCCCCAACATGGCCAGGGCGGCGAGGAGCACCAACTCGTAGTACCGACTGCCGCCGATCAGTGCAAACACCCCGCTCAGGTAGCCGATGAACACTGCCGCCTGCATGGTTTGGGGATGGGAAGGATTGAACCAACGCACCGATGCAGCTTAGTCCTTTGTGGCGCTGAGGAGCTGTGACAGGCCGCCCTGCAGCTGCCGGTGTTCGGCATCGGTGAAGCCTGTCCGTCGGAGCATGGCCACCATTTCCTCCCGGTCGGGCAGATACGAAAGGGACCGGGGCAGGTAGTCGTAGGCCGCGGCATCGGACAGCGCCGCGCCGATCTTGGGCACCACCCTGTTGAAGTAGATGTCGTATCCGGATCGAAGGAGACGACTGTCGGGCCGTGAGACGTCGAGCAACCCGATCCGTCCCCCGGGTCGAATCACCCGTCCGAGTTCGTCGAAAAAAGCCGGCAGCTCCACCAGATTCCGCAACGCGTACCCGCAGACCGCCCCATCGACCGAGCCGTCCGGGAACGGCAGGGCGAGAAGATCACCCTGCACCAAGGGAGCTCCGGTCCGGGCAGCTGCCAGCATCCCGTAGGACAGATCAACCCCGATGGCACGATGTCCACCCTTTTCGAGCTCGATGCAGAAATCACCGGTTCCCGCAGCCAGGTCGAGCACCGTCGACGAGGGTTCGAAGTCGGCCACCTTCATGGTTTTGCGCCGCAACCCCACGTCCATGCGGAAGGTCATGATGCGGTTCACGAGGTCGTAGCGGGGGGCGATCGTGTCGAACATCGAACGCACCGCCTGCCGCTTCTGATCACCTTCGGGTAGGTGATCGGTCGGCATGCTGTCCACGACGTGAACCGTAGCGGTTGGCTTCCGAGCCGGCGGAACCGCGGCGTGGAAGAACCGAATCCGGAAATCACCCAACAATTCAAAAATGAAGCGATTTTCCACGACAAGCAGTGTGCATCGTGCTATCGTCGTGCTGCGTCGTGGTTACCTCGTAGTAACGCGACTACTGACCCCGGGACTGCCGCCGCCCCCCGGGGTCAGTTTCAATTTTGGGCCTCTTTGGTTCCGGTACTCACCTAACCGCTCGTCGGTGCCGATGAAACACCATGGAGACAGGTCAGGTCGCAGCCGGCTCTTCCGCCGGTGTCACCAACGCACGGTATGACCGTCGCGGCTTAGACCGTCGGCGAACTGGCCAGCCGCTGGTGAGCGTTGTCATCCCCACCTACAACGAGGCCGAGAACATTCCGATCCTCGTGCGCCGACTCGAACAGGCGCTGGCCGATCTCGACTACGAACTCATCGTGGTCGACGACGACTCGCCCGATCTCACCTGGCAGATCGCCGACGAGTTGACCCAAGCCCAACCTCGTTTGCGTGTGCTGCGGCGCACCGACGCTCGCGGCCTGTCCTCGGCGGTGATGGCGGGGTTCGGAATAGCCCGGGGCCGCACCCTCGCCGTCCTCGACGCCGACCTGCAGCACGACGAACGGATTCTGCCCGAGCTGATAGGTGCGATCGTCGACGACGGGGCCGACATCGCAGTTGGATCGCGCGAAGCAGACGGGGGAAGCTACGGCGAATTCGGCCCGTGGCGTCGCACCGTGTCGTGGACCGGGGCGCAGCTGGCCCGGTTCATGTTGCGGACCCCCGTCAACGATCCGATGAGCGGCTTCTTCGTGGTGAGCCGGGCCCGCTACGACGAAGTGGTCGACAAGGTCAACCCGAAAGGCTTCAAGATCCTGCTCGAGTTCCTGGCGACCGGCACTCCGCCTTCGGTCACCGAGGTCGGCTTCAAGTTCGGTCAGCGGTTGCACGGAGCGACAAAGCTCACCGGATCCGTCATCGTCGCCTACCTCATGGCCCTGCTCGAGCTCGCCGGCGGACGCTTCGTCACCGCTCGCTTCAGCGCCTATGCGATCGTGGGCATGTCCGGTGTCGTCGTTCGTGCGCTGGTCCTGGTCGGCCTGTCGCTGATCGCCGATGCCCGGGCCACGTGGTGGCTCGCCATCGAGGCTGCGGTGTTGTGGAACTACTGGTGGAATAACCGCTTCACATTCAATGCCTACCGTCAGCGGGGCCGTCAGTCGATCGTCGGGCTCGCCAAGTTCCACGCCGTGGCCGCTCACGGAGTCCTCGTGGCCACTGCGACGCAGTCGCTCGTGGCCGACCTGATCGGCTCGGAGAGTCTCCTGACCGTTGGGGTGGCCGCCACCGTCGGTCTCGGCTTGGCGACCGTTGGCAATTACCACCTCAACCGCTCGATTACCTGGCAGGCGCTCCCGGCGTAGCCGATTGTGTCGCCATAGACTCGGGCGGTGCGGTCGGTCAGCATTGCCATCGTGATTGCCGGCGTACTCAGCGTCGCAGCCCTCCTCACCGGGCCTGATGTCAAGGCGGTGGCCAACCTAGGTCTCGATGACCATGAGACCTCATGGCCCGACCACGAGGACGTTCAGGCCGAAGCGGTGAGTGGGCTCGCCGCTCAGGGGGTAGCCGCTCGCGCCCGACCCGACCGGTCCACCGTCGAGGTGACCGGTGACGACCTCGCCGCCCTCGAGAACGCTATCGAGACCGTGGTCAGCGACGACGGAGACCCAACGCTCCTCGAAAAGCAGCTCCAGGCAACACGCGCCGAGCTTGAGCAGGCGAGCTCCGAAGTCGAGATCGCCATGGCGGGAGCAGAACCTGTCGACCGGATCGTGACCCTGGCCGACGCTGCCGTGGACCGCCGATCGGCGGTAGCCGATCTGCAGATTGCGGCCGAATCGATTCGTTCTCGTTTTGTCTCGATGGGACCGGGGGATCCCCCAGAACAGAGCCCGGTTCAATGGGCACTGGCAATCGGGCTGATCGTGGTCGCGTTTGCAGCCCGCCTGTCGGTGACTCGGAGGTGACGCCTCGAGCACTCGACGTCGCTCCGCCATCGGCGGCGGTCGTTCTCCTCGCACTGTCGATCGCCATCGCCGCCGTCGACCCCGAGACCATCGGTTCAGGATCGTGGGTGCAGCCCCTGCTGCTCGCAGTGGTCGCACTCAGTGGTGCGCTGCTCGCGGTCGGGTCAGGTCCTGCTCCGCAGATCACCGGTCCGGTCGGTTGGCTGGCGGCGTGGCTCGGGTGGGCGGTGATCGGCGGAGTACTGTCGCCCGAACCGGGGACGAGCCTGCTCGCCGTCGCGTCGTTCGCAGCCGTAGGCCTCAGCGGCATCACCCTGGCTGGCTCGAGTCCGGCTCGCGATCTCGCGTACACGCTGGGCCTGGCCGGCGCATTCTCCTTGGCCATGGGGCTCACAGCGGCGGCGATGGGACGAGACGATGCCGCGTCAGATCGACTCACGTTGCTCTTCATCGAACCGAATCAGCTCGCCCGGGCAGCCGCTCTCGTGCTAGTCAGCTCCGCCGCCCTCGCCATCCATCTGATTCGTGATGAGCGCAACGCCTACCAGGCCCGCCTCACCATGGCTGCTGCCGGCGGAGCGACGATCACACTGTTGCTCACCCAATCGAGAACCGGGTTGGCCGCAGCCGTCGTCGGTCTGATCGTGGTCGGCGCAAGTCGAATCAGCCGCTCGGCGTCGCTCGCCGCGATCGCCGTCGTCGCGATAGTCTTCACCGTCGGGGCCGCCGCGATCGCGACCGACGGCATCGGCGAGTCGGTGAACCAGACGCTGTCTCGTAGCGAGATACCTCCCGACGAGCTCCGAACGCTGAACGGTCGTACCGTCCTCTGGCCCGAGATCGTGGACGTGGCACGAGAACGGCCGGTGAGCGGTCACGGATTGGGGCGGGACCGCACCGTCGTTTCGAGATTCAGAGCTGAGGGCCGGGTCTCGTGGGACGCCGAACATACGCACTCGCTGCCGCTCCAGCTGCTGTTGACGACGGGCGTGCCGGGCCTCGTCGCCTTAGCGGGAGCGGTGGGAATCAGCGTCGTGAGGTGCTGGCGGAGCACGGCGTCGATCGGCCGAACCATCCTGCTCGGGACCCTTGCGGTGATACTCGTCGACGGAATCGTCGAACCGACGTTGCGGGTTCCGTCCTACGCCTGGCTCGTTGTGGTGTGGGCTGCGGGCTGGGCTCTCGACTACAGGAGACCCGACATCACAGTCGACACCAACCCATCGATTTCCTCGACCGCCCTTTCGTAGACCTTCAGACGCTTCTTGTACGGATCGGCCACGTCGAGGTCGGTCACCGAGAGGTACTTCTGGGGATCTCGGCGGGCGTTGATCCGCTCGAGAAACTCTTCGATCGTCTCGCCACTACGGATCTCCTTGGCCGCTTCTTTGAGAGGCAGTGTCTTCTTCAGCGCTCTACGGTCCAGCACGGTGGTGTCGAGCACATGACGCGACTCCATCGTGAGGATGAGGTCGGCCGCCACCAGACTGTCGAGATCCAGTTTGTAGCTGCGATGATCGGCAACCGAGATCCCGCGACCAGCCAGGACCTTCTGAAGCTCATCGGGGCAACGCCGGTCGGCTGCCAAGAATCCCGCCGATCGAACATGAAACACCTCGCTACCGAAGCGATGTCTCGTCAGGTACTCAGCGGTGGGACTCCGACAGATATTTGCGGTGCACACGAAGAGAATCCTCTTCCGCGAGTCGGCTTTTTCCATTCCGCAAGTGTGACCGGTTCAGGCGCCGGTGCGGCGGACCAAGGCTCCCACGGTGCGGAACAGGATCTTCATGTCGGTTCGAAACGACAGGTTCATGACGTAGGCCATGTCGAGGTGCAGGCCTTCGCTGAGGTCGGCCCGGCTTCGAAGACCCGATGTCTGGAACAGACCGGTCAGGCCGGGCCGCACGAGGTGACGAGGATGGTCCAAGATCCCGTTCTTCTTGGCGACGTAGCAGATTTCCGGACGGGGACCGACCAGGCTCATTTCGCCCCGCAAGACATTGAACAACTGGGGGATCTCATCGATGCTGACACTGCGCAGGAAGCGACCCAGGGCCGTGTGTCGCGGATCGTTTGGGCTCTTGTGGGTCACCCGTCGGTCTTGGCCGTCGTATCGCACCGAACCGGAGCGCCGGTCGTTGTGCATCGTACGCAACTTCAGCATCTGGAATGGCTCGCTGTTGAGCCCGATCCGCTCCTGGGTGAGGATGACACCGGGTCCCAGCTTCACCCTCAGGGCGATCCAGGTGATGGCAAGAATCGGCGACACCAGCAGGAGAAGGCCGCCAGCTATGACGATGTCCAAGAATCGCTTGATTACGCGTTCATACACAGTTCGATCTCGTGTGATGTGGTCGGTCTCGAGGACCAGTCCACCTAGGTCAACTCCGCCGAGTTGTTCGTGACTTGCTGG
Organism: Acidimicrobiales bacterium; assembly: GCA_013003325.1. Lineage (GTDB taxonomy): Bacteria > Actinomycetota > Acidimicrobiia > Acidimicrobiales > SZUA-35 > JABDIY01. The sequence goes on along the minus strand of JABDJU010000330.1, from coordinate 750 downwards.
GTGCTGCGCCGTCATCCTTCGCCTTTTGCCGCTGCTAGGGATCTTAGACCGACCCCATGTGTGGTCCGAAGTTAGCAACGACTACGACGTGGGGAAATGACTGGAAGCCCAGTTGGGAACCTCTGCCCAGTCGGTTTTAGGTCAGGTATGCCAATGGTCATAGCCGAGAGTACCTTCGAAGGGTGCGACGCATCGCGGTAATACTCACCTGCTTCAACCGTCGGGACCTGACCCTTTCCTGCCTCCATCACCTTGACCACCAGACGGCGCTCATGGAGGATTCAGCAGGTCAGCGCAGCAACGAGATCGTTGTGTTCCTCGTCGATGATGGCAGCACCGACGGCACCGCAACGGCGGTTCACGAGGCCTACCCCGAGGTAGAGATCATCGACGGAACCGGCGAGTTGTTCTGGAATCGTGGCATGCACTTAGCGTGGGCGACCGCTCTTGAACGCGGTGGATTCGACCACTATCTGCTGCTCAACGACGACACGATCCTGTTCCCCGATGCGCTCGAGCAGCTGATCTACGCCGCTGAGCACCCCGAAGACGGGTCATCGGGTCTCGGCCTTGCGGTGGGGGCGACCACCGATCCTCACACCGAAAGGTTCAACTACGGCGGCTACGTCCGCAACTCGAAATGGAACCCGATGAAGCTGCGTCACCGCGACCTGTCGGGCACCGAGCGGGTGGAAACGATGAACTGCAACGCGGTATTGGTGCCGGCCGCAATCGTCGACGAGATCGGTC
>JABDJU010000305.1 GCA_013003325.1 Acidimicrobiales bacterium | reverse complement strand
GCCTACCTGCCTGCCTCTGCTCGCCTCCAGAGCGGCAGCGGTGCGATGTTTCGTGCCACACCCACGGCCGCCGCTGCGAGCGAGCGACGGAGGAACCACGAAGCGAGCGTCAGCGAGTGAGAACGTGGGTCCGAGACGGACTTTGACGCTGCCGCCGCACCAGCCAGGCTGCACGCAGCGATCAAGTCAGCTCCGTGCAACGTGGCCAGAGCGACCCGACCCAATCAGAGATCAACGGAGCCCGACGAGTCAGGCAATAGACAATCGTTCGCCACGTACGGCTAGAGGCGAGCGAAGGCAGACTATTTCAGCGTGACGATGCCCATGCGCACGGCCTGGAGCACAGCCTGGGTGCGGTCGCGGGCGTCGAGCTTCTGATAGATCGAAGCCAGGTGGTTCTTCACCGTCTTCTGGCTGATGAAGAGTTGCTCGGCAACCTCGGGGGTGGAACACCCGTCGGCGATCAGCTGAAGCACTTCTTCTTCGCGCTTGGTGATGACCTTCTCGGCCTCGGCCTGTGATTCGCCGCGGCGGACCTCGGCCAGCATCGACGCGGCCAGGCGTGGGGAGAGTGCGGTTTCACCGAGAGCGACGCTTTCGATCGCTGAGGCGATCTCGTCGGTGCTGCAGTCCTTGACCAGGTACCCGTTGGCACCGGCACGGATAGCTTCGGCGAGCACGTCTTGATCGGCGTGCATCGTGAGCATGATCACCTTGATGTTGGCGTACCGCTCCTTGATGGCCCTGGCCGCCTCGACACCGTCAAGTTCGGGCATCGTCACGTCCATGAGGATCACATCGGGCTGAAGCGCTGCGGCCAGATCGACCGCTTCGGCCCCGTCGCGGGCCTCGCCCACAACATCGAAGCCTCGCTCGCTCATCGAACGGCGTAGACCCTCCCGCAGCATGCGGTGATCATCGGCCAACATGAGGCGGATCGCTCCGCTCGATTCGGGCCGAGGGGTCGTCGCCCCGGGCTGAGTTTTTATGAGTTTCGTGCGAGGATGCAACGTACTGTCGTCCCTTCTCCCGGGGCTGATGTGATTTCAAACGTGGCGCCCACGCTGGAGGCACGTTCTCTCATGCCTCGGATTCCGTAGCTGTCGACGCGTCCTGCAGCAGGCGTGAACCCACGCCCGTCGTCGGTAACCACAAGCTGGGCTCCGACTTTGCTGCAATGCCACGCAATGTCCACCCTTCTTGCATCGGCATGACGTTCGCAGTTAATGAGCGCTTCCTGGGCAATTCTCCACATCTCTCGTTCTTGGAGAATGGGCAGGCGATTGTCCGGGTCGGCCGAAACGTGGATGGCGATCTCCATTCCGGTGCGTTCAGAGACCCGTCCGGCGAACTCTTCCATGGTGGCGGCGAAGTCTTTGTCGGCGCCCACGTCTGTGCGCAGGTCATACAGGGTGTCCCGAACCTCGCCTACGACTCCACGAAGGTCCCTCCGCAGGTCTTCGAGCTGGTCAGAAATCGGCTCACCCTCGTCCTCACGCTTCACGATTCGGTCCAGTTCGAAGCCGAGGTAGGCCAGCGACTGGCCGATGCTGTCGTGTAGATCGCGGGCGATCCTGGTTCGTTCCTCGTCGGCCGACACGGTCTTGATCCGGGCGAACCAGCGGGCGTTGTCGATGGCCAGCGAGACTGGCTCGATGAAGCCTTGTACGACCTCACGATCCCGTTCAAGGAATTCGTCAGCGTTCCTGCTCTCGACAGCCAACAGGCCGACCAGGCTTCCCCGGGCGACGAGAGGCGCATAGATTCCCGACTGCGACCCGGGGTTGAATCCCGGCCCGATGCCGGCCAGGTCACCCTGGCGGAGCACGCGACGGGAGGTGAGCGCCGCTTGGGCCGGAACCGGCAGCTGGTCGGTGTCGAGCGAGCCATTGAGGGCCATCGACTGCTTTCGAGCGACGGTCCACGTGCCGTCGATGTCTTCGCGCGTGAGGATCACGGCCGAGTCGGTCTTCACCAGCCCTCGCAGGCGGGCCAGCGTGCTGTCGAGGACCTCATTGAGATCGAGTGAGGCCGGCAGCGTCTGGGCGACTCGGTGCAGGTTGGACAGGAGCGCGTTGGCGTCGGCCAGGCGGCTGAGTCGGTCGAGCGCCAACGTGTGTTGCCGGTTCGCTTCTCCGGAGATCCTTCGGGCGTACCCGGCGACGACACCGATGAGCACCAGCACCGTGCTCCATCGAGCCGACACCAGGAAGGCCTCTTCGGACCATGCTTCGGCCGAGAGGTTCGTGAGCGACACCGTGATCGCCGACGACGCCGCCACCCGGATTCCGAAGGCGAAGCCTCGGGCGAAACCAGCGATGATCGCGGCGACCAGCAGCGTGAAGACCAGGGGTGAGTTCCAGAAGCCGGTGAGACACACTGCGAGGACCGTCAGTCCAACCTCCAGCAGGAGATCGACGAGACTTCGAACCGAACCGGTGTAGGACAGTGGGCTGAAGGTGCGTATGACCGTGTTGGCCACCATGCCCATGACCCACGGGATCACGGTGTAGTCGCGGTCGAGGAACGCCTGGGTCGCAAGGGTGACACAGACCATGGTCGTGGCCCACCGAACGGCGAGAATGGCCGGGTTGAACGGCGCCAGCCGGTCGGTTTCGCCCAGGAGCGCGAGCGCGTCGCTTCCCACCGAGAGGTCGGTGCTCGCTGCTGATGGCGAGGTGCGTGGTATCGCTGGTGCGGTCATGGGTCGAAACGTGCGGAGCGGACCCGATGGCCTTGCCCCACAGTTTCCCGTCGGCATCTCGCCGTCTGGAATGAGGCCCTCGGACACCCTCTACGCTGCATGTATGCGCCTGATTGGACTCACCGGCGGCATCGGTTCAGGAAAGTCGACGGTTTCCAAACTTCTGGCCGAGCGCGGCGCTCACGTGATCGATGCCGATGCGGTGGTGAGGGAGCTCCAGCGACCGGGCGAGCCGGTCTTCGAGGCGATGGTGGCCCGATGGGGCGACACGATCGTCGCCCACGATGGATCCCTCGATCGCGGCGCGGTGGCAGCCATCGTTTTCAGCGACGAGGCCCAGCTGAAGGCACTCGAGGCGATCGTGCATCCTGCGCTTCGGGTGGAGATCCAGCGTCGCATCGACTCGCTGGCAAGCAGCGATCGGGTGGTGATTCTCGACATGGCGCTGCTGACCGAGACCGACAACCCCTACGGGGTAGGCGAGATCATCGTGGTCGACCTGGCAATCGAAGACCAGATCGACCGCCTGGTTCGCTATCGAGGCTTCGAGCCTGCCGATGCCCAGAAACGGATCAGAGCTCAGGCCGGCAGGGACGAACGGCTGGCCTTGGCCGACCATGTGATCGACAATTCCGGGTCGCTCGACGACCTCGCCGTCCAGGTCGATCGCCTCTGGCAGCGGATCTCGACCCCGTCCTAGCGGGATCACTGTCACACCGCCTCGTTAGGCTGAGGTCATGGGTGAGGCAGTTGGATTCAAGATGGTGTCGGACTATGAGCCGGCCGGCGATCAGCCCAAAGCAGTCGACGCGCTGACCGAAAGCCTCGAGCGGGGCAACCGGTACCAGACACTGCTCGGTATCACCGGTTCGGGGAAGAGCGCGACCATCGCCTGGACGATCGAGCGAGCCCAACGGCCGGCGCTCGTCATCGCCCCCAACAAGTCGTTGGCCGCCCAGCTGGCCAACGAGTTCCGCGAGTTCTTCCCCAGCAACCGGGTCGAGTACTTCGTGAGCTACTACGACTACTACCAGCCCGAGGCCTACATCCCGAGCTCCGACACCTACATCGAGAAGGACTCCTCGGTCAACGACGAGATCGACCGTTTGCGGCACGCCGCCACCAGCGCGTTGCTCACCCGTCGGGATGTGATCGTTGTGGCTTCGGTCAGCTGTATCTACGGTCTGGGCTCGCCAGAGGAGTACCGGGCAAAAACGCTCATCCTGCAATCCGGGATCGAGGTCGACCAGCGCGATGTACTCGGCAAGCTGGTCGACATGCGCTACGAGCGCAACGACATGAACCTGGTGCGGGGCAAGTTCCGGGTTCGGGGCGACACGATCGAGGTTCATCCAGCGTACGAAGAGTTCGCCGTCCGGATCGAATTGTTCGGCGACGAAATCGAGTCGATCACGAGCTTCGACCCGGTCACCGGCGAGAAGCTCGAGACCCTCAGAGATCTCGTGATCTGGCCGGCCACTCACTATTCGGCCTCGGATGCGAAGATGCGCAGCGCCATCGTGAGTATCGAAGACGAACTTCGCGACCGTCTCCAGGTGCTCGAAAAGGAACAGAAGCTGCTCGAGGCACAACGGCTGCGGATGCGAACCCAGTACGACCTCGAGATGATCCAGGAGATGGGCTTCTGCAACGGGATCGAGAACTACAGCCGTCACATCGACGGCCGATCCCCCGGCGAAGCTCCCTACACCCTGATCGATTTCTTCCCTGACGACTTCATCACGATCATCGATGAAAGTCACGTGGCAGTACCCCAGCTGCACGGTCAATACGCCGGCGATCGATCGCGGAAAGAGGTTCTGATCGAGCACGGATTCCGGCTGCCCTCAGCGGCCGACAACCGTCCGCTTCGGTTCGAAGAGTGGGCCGAGCGCGCCGGTCAGGTGGTGTTCCTGTCGGCCACGCCCGGCCCGTTCGAACTCGAGCACTCCGCCACCGTCGCCGAGCAGATCGTCCGGCCCACCGGCCTGATCGACCCCGAGGTCGTCATCCGCCCCACGAAAGGCCAGATCGACGATCTGATGGAAGAGGTAACCGAGGTCGTCAAGGCCGATGGTCGTGTGCTGATCACCACCCTGACCAAGAAGATGTCCGAAGACCTCACCGACTACTTGCTGGAGCAGGGCCTGCGGGTGAGGTACCTGCACTCCGAAGTCGACACGATCAACCGGATCGAGCTGCTCCGGGGCCTACGACTCGGCGAATTCGACGTCCTCGTCGGGATCAACCTGCTTCGTGAGGGCCTCGATCTGCCGGAGGTGCAGCTGGTCTGCATCCTCGACGCCGACAAGGAGGGGTTCCTCCGCTCGGAGACGTCGCTGATCCAGACCATCGGTCGGGCGGCCCGCAACGTCGACGGTCGCGTGATCATGTACGCCGACAAGGTCACCGACTCGATGCAGAACGCCATGTCGGAGACCAACCGCCGCCGCGCGCTTCAGCAGGCCTACAACGAGGAGCACGGGATCGATCCCCAAACCGTCAGGAAGGCGGTCACCGACATCCTGGCCATGCTGCGCCCCAACGAGGAACGGCAAACCGCCCCGTTTCCGGGGGAAGGGCGCCGCACCCGCCGGCCCGGAGAAGACACGAAGCTCAAAGAGCTGGCCGAGCTTCCTGAGGACGAGCTTCGCCGCCTGATCCAGACCCTCGAAGAGGAGATGCGGGAAGCCTCAGCCGACCTTCGTTTCGAGTACGCAGCGCGAATTCGCGACGAGATCAGGGATTTGCGGCGAGAACTTCGGGAGATGGTGTAGCCACCGACGGCCAGGCGAGGAACCAATCGCTCTCTTGTGTTTCGCCGGTTTGCCCGTCGACGATTTCGAGTGGGTCGTCGACCACCCAGTCGCCGCGGGCTTCGAGCCACTGCTGGAATCCGCCGCCCTGCTTCCAGAGGATCGCGTCGGGCTCCCAGCGATCGACCACGGCTTGGTAGTCACCGCCGTAGAGCATCACGTCGAAGTCGTCGAGCACCTGCTGGGGGTAGAAGTCGAATCGGTCGTCGACGAACACGTTGGCGTCGGTTCCAAAGCGGAAACCGAGGTAGTTGCCGACGACCTCTGAGTGCAGCACGCGATGGTTGCCATCGAACAGGCCCGCCTCGTCGAGCGCATCGATCTCATCGATCGGGTAGCCGTCGAAGTCGACCGACCCCGACATCGATGCGACCACAGCGAGGAGTGCAAGGGCAATCGATCCGACGCCGAGAATCCGTGGCGCAGGACCGCGGTCGGTGTGTCGGAGCTGCCCCAGCGTGAGCTGCAGATGTGGTGCCGCCACTACAGCCAGGACAACGCTCGCGACCACGATGTTGCGGATGGCGAGGAACGCAGCGAGGGTGAAGACCGTGGCGGGTACCACGTTGCGCCACTCGACCGTGCGGGTCAAGCTCACGACGAAGGCGACGATCAGGCCGGCGAACACCCAGGCGGTGATCCCTTCGAGGGTGAAGGGCCGCCACTCGACCACGTTGTCGAGCGCCTCACCTCTTCCGAGCAACTGCACCGGGAACCAAAGCAGGCGCGGCCCTAGCGGGTTGATGGCACCGAGGAGGGTTCCGGCGGTCACGTAGCCGAGGACGCGGGCGGTGTCGACCGGGAATTGTCGGGAATCCAGCCATTGGCCGACCCCCACGGTCCCGACGAGCACACCGGCCAACGGGAACGAACCATGGCTGTTCACCCACACCCACATGATCGGCAGCAACCACAGAGGCCGGATGAGCCCCTCGAGTACTGCGAGTACGAGGGTGAAGCCGAGAAGTCCGAACAACAGCGGCCGGGCTGACCACATGCTCGCCCCGATGATCAGCACGGCTCCGGTGAGCCCCAGCGGCACGAAGACGTTGGCGTTGCGCCGACTCGTCATCTTCCATACCAGGGCAGCCGTGGCCCCGGTGAGGACGCCGTTCATCAGCCGCACGCCGAAGCCGCCCAAAACACCATCGACGCCGGCATACAGCACGCTGGCCAGCCAGCTCTGCACCACCCACGGTTCGCCCTTGGCCGTGAAGCTGTAGGGGTCGACGGTCGGCACAGAGCCTCGGTCGATGATCAGCTGCCCCGTGGCGAAGTGGGTAAGGAATGAGTTGTCGCCGAGCACCCGGCGCCCGATCAAGAAGCCGATCGCGCCGAAGAACAGAACCAGCGAGCCTTGAAGGGTGAGGCCGGGCCGGGCCCGCTCCTCTATAGCACTCATCGTCCTAGCTGAAGTTGGCGATAATGCTGATCATGGCCGGGCCGAGAACCACCACGAACAGGGCGGGGAAGATGCAGAACACCATCGGGATCATCATCTTGACCGGCGCCTTCTGAGCGGTCTCCTGTGCCTTCTGACGGCGCTTGATACGCATCTCATCGGACTGGCTGCGCAGCACTCGGCCGATCGACACGCCGAACTGGTCGGCCTGGATCATCGACATCACGAACGACCGGATCTCAGGCACGTTCACCCGCTCGTCCATCGCTCGCAGCGCGTCGCTTCGGGATGAACCAGCTCGAGACTCGCCGAGCACGCGGGCGAACTCGTCGGAGAGTTCCCCGGGCACGTTGTTGATAACCCGATCGAGAGCCTGTTCGAATCCGAGGCCGGCCTCGACCGAAATCACCAGCAGATCGAGCGTGTCGGGCAGCTGCCGGGTAATTGCTAGTTGGCGAGCTTCCACACGCTTGCTGAGGGTGTTGGAGGGGCCGAGCGCGCCGATCATCACACCGAGGGCCGTGGCGGCCAGCTGCAGCAGGCCCGAAAGGTTGAACGGGTTCCAGATCAGCATCACGATGAGCCATACCGGAATGAACACGAAGCCGAGCACACGCAGTGCCAGGAACCGTTCGACTTTGTCCGGGTCGGTGATGCCGGCCTGCAGGTGCTTGCGTCTGATCGATTCCACGTATTCCGGTGGGTTGAAGCGGCCTCCGAAACGGCCGAGCAATCCGACGAACGGTGCCAGGAGACGCTCCTGGATCGGAGCCAGCAGCTCCTGATCTCGAACGCTTTCGACCTCGTAGTCGTCGAGCTGGCGAAGGGTGTTGCGAACCGCGGCCCGCTCTTCGAGTCCGCCGACGATGGCGAATACGACCAGCCCGATCGACATCGCGATACCGCTGACGAAGATGGCCGGATGAACGGTGGTGAGAATCTCAAACATTGATCGTGATGATCTTTCTCATCCAGGCGAGGCCGATTCCGCCGGAGATTACTCCGGCCACGATGAAGCCTTTGCCGAGGTTGCTGGTGAACAGAGACTCGATGTAGGTCGGATTCATGATCCACATAACAAAGCCGAGGCCCGGAGGAAGACCGCCGAGAATGGCCGCCGACAGCTTGCCTTCTGCGGTGAGTGCCCGCACTTCACCGGCGAGGCGCTCACGGGCGATCATCGTGTCCGACACGGTCATGAGGAGCTCGTTGAGATTGCCGCCGACTTCGCGTTGGATGCTGATCGCCATCACGGCCCAGGCAAAGTCGGGGCTGTCGAGTCGGGTTGCCACACCTTCAAGCGCCTCTTCGATCTCGCGACCGAGGCGAGCTTCGGTCATAGCTCGTGACAGTTCATAGCCCATCGGCTCGGCGATCTCATGCGACACCGCCTCGAGACCCTGCGGGAGCGAGTAGCCGGCTCGGAGTGTTCCAGCCAGCAGCTGAAGCATGTCGGGCAGCTGGGCCTCGAACGCCTTGATGCGGCGGCGGGCCTTCACCTGGACTCCGGTTGTGGTTCCGAGCGCAGCGACGCCAGCCACAATCAGGCCGCGTATGAACGAACCGGTGAACACGAAGCCGAGTGCGAAACCAGCCATCGTGATCATGCCGAAGATACCCATGGCTTCACCAGCCCGGAGCGGGATGCGGCCCTGTTCGAGCACGTCTTCAACTCGGGCCAGGAACCCACGGTCCTCGGCGAAGGACTCGGTCAGTTCAACCGCCTTCTTCACTAGCGCGGTTTGAACCAGAGCCGTCTCTTCCTCGTCGAGCTCCTCGCCGTCGTCTTCACCGGAATAGCGACGCAGCATGCCTTCTAGGGTGCTCTCGCCGCCGGCGAAGATGTTGCCGAGCGACCACACTGCGGCGAGCATGCCCAGGGCGGTGAACACGATGGTTGCAGCCAATCCGGTGCTCGAGCGGAGGAAGTCGAGCGGGGATGGCGGCGGATCGATGATCGGCTCGAGGGCCAGCGGCTTGTCGGTCAGCCGGCCGCCTCGGTAGGACAACGACACCGAACTCTGTCCGATCGTCATCGTCAGATCGCCTCGCTCGGTGAGATCGACTTGACCCTGGTAGCTGACGATGAGCCGGTCTGTCCCGATGCTCATCGCCAGGTCGAGGGCAGAGTCGAACTCGACAGGGTTGCGGGAATCGAACATGGCTCCGCCGGTAACACCGGCCAGCGAGCCGAGCCGACGCTCGCCTACGGTCCCGCCGGCATCGCCTTCGTAGCGAGCACCCAGGACCTGAACGTTGCGACGCACGAGTTCGGATCGAACCGCGACCGGTGTCGCAGCAGACTCCTCGTCGTTGAAGCCCGAGGTCACGATCATCGTTCGGTGTACGTCGGAGTCGTCGGTGAAGAGGTCAGCGCCGCGCAACATGGCGTTGAAGATCGCCGACCCATTTGACGTGCTCATTGCCCTCACCGATCGTGCGACCCCAGCATGATCATCGGAGAGAGTTGCCACCAGCTGGTCTCGATTGCCGGCTGCCACCACAGCGACCTTCACGCCGGCGGGGAGCTGTTCGATACCGCTCGCCAACTGCTCAATCGTTGCGTTGAATTGATTGGCGCGGGACAGCTTGGAGTTGGAGTCGATCACGAAGACGACCTCGACGCCGTCGCCAGCGGCCAACGCAGAACTCACCTCGGTGGCCTCAGCCGGCTCACCTTCGGCGATCAGGGCGACATCGGAGGCAGCCACGTCGTAGCTGCCGCTGAGGACGGTGAGCTCCACCGGATTCTCGCGGGCGTCGACCTCGTGCACCACCAAGAACTGGGGCGACTCGGACTGAGCTAGAACCGGCGCAAGACCTACGAGCGCGGCGAGAACCGCAACCGCGCTGAGGACTGCTCCGGTGAGCAACCTGAGCGTGCGGAATGTCATCGTCGACCCCGCGAGGGTGCGGCCTCGCCACCATTCGGGCTGAACATCTCCGGGCCGAGGCGTATGCCGTGGTCGGCCAGCTTCTGAGCGAACTTGGGACGGACACCGGTCGACTTGAGCTGGCCCTTGAATCGGCCCTGCTCATCAACACCGGCACTGAAATCGAAGAGGAATACGTCCTGGAGTGTGACCACGTCACCTTCCATACCGGCAACCTCAGTGATGTGGGTGATGCGGCGTGACCCGTCACGCAGACGCTGGAGCTGCACGATCATGTCGACCGCTGACGCGATCTGCTCGCGAATGGCTCGAACCGGAAGGTCGTAGCCAGCCATCAGCACCAGGGTCTCCAGACGGGACAGGGTGTCGCGAGGGTTGTTGGCGTGCAGCGTCGTCAACGATCCGTCGTGGCCGGTGTTCATGGCCTGGAGCATGTCGAGGGCCTCTCCGGAACGGCACTCGCCGACGACGATGCGGTCGGGCCGCATACGCAGCGTGTTCTTTACGAGGTCGCGGATACTCACCTCGCCCTTGCCTTCGACGTTGGGCGGCCGGGTTTCCAGCGACAGCACGTGGTCCTGGTGGAGCTGAAGCTCCTTGGCGTCCTCAACGGTGATGATTCGCTCGTCGGAGGGGATGAACGACGACAAGACGTTGAGCGTCGTCGTCTTACCGGTACCGGTGCCGCCGGCCACGATCACGTTGAGCTTGCCAACGATGCAGGCCTGGAGGAAGCGAGCCGAGTGCACACTGAGGGTGCCGAACCGGATGAGGTCATCGATGCGAAGCGGGTCGGCAGCGAACTTACGGATCGTCAGGAACGGCCCGCCGACCGCGAGCGGCGAGATGACGGCGTTCACACGTGAGCCGTCGGGCAGGCGAGCGTCACACAGCGGCGACGACTCGTCGATGCGACGACCGATCTGGGCAACGATCTTGTCGATGATGCGACGCAGGTGGAGCTCATCGACGAAGGAGACCTCGGAGAGCGTGAGCTTGCCGCTCTTCTCCACGTAGATCGACTTCGGCCCGTTGCACATGATTTCTGAGACGTCGTCGTCTCGAAGCAACTTGTCGATCGGGCCGTAGCCGAGGATGTCGTCGGAGACGTCCTGAATCAGTTGGGCCTTGTCGGCTGCGGACAGCGGGGTCCGCTCCATGGCCAGCGCGTTGTGCAGGGCCTCATGGACCTTCTTGCGAAGTTCATCTTCGCTGAGGCGCTTGTCGTAGAGGATCGGCCCCAGCTCCTCGATGAGGGAGCTGTGGACACGGTGGCGCAGTTCGTCGAGGGCAGGATCTCGACGCCCGCTCAGCTTGGAAGAAGCTGTGGTCGATTCGCCTTCTTGGGCTCCCTCTTCGGAGTTCGCCTCGTGTAGTCGCTTGTAAAGAGACATCTGCCCCTGCCTTGAGTTGTCTGGATTTGCATCGATGCCGTTTTGGAGACGGCACCACTTTCTTCATCGGCCCTGTCAGGGCCGAGTTGATCTTTATCCGCCGAAGAATCGTCGACGGCTCGGTTGCTGGGCCTCCAGCTGCTGTCCGTCGAGGAATCGCATCGCGAACTCTTCGAAGGCTCGGGCCGGATTGGACTTCGGGTACGACACGACAACAGGGCTTCCCTTGTTGACCGAGATCGGAACCACGACGTCGCTGGGTACTCGGGCCGCAGCACGGACCTGAAGGGTCTTCTCGACCTCGTTCACGTCAAGCTTCACCTTGGAGTCAGAACGGTTGAGAATCAGATGCAGACGTTCTTTTGGAATGTCCAGCAACTGAAGGGTGCTCAAGCCGATCTTGACGTTCTTGATGTTCGGGATATCGAGACCCGCCACCATGACCACTTCGTCACTCGCCTCGATCAGGCTGAGCACAACGTCGTTGAAGTAGGCGGGGAGATCGATGATCACGTGACCGGCGAAACGCTTGACCACGTCGGCCAACTGCACCATCTGCTCGCCCGTGATCTGGTCGGCAAAGGTTGGCTCCATCGGAGCGGGCAGGACTCGAAGACCGGTCTCCTCGTGGGTCGTCATCAACTCCTGCATCAGGATGGCATCGAGCTTGTCGAGCTGGGTGATGGCGTCGACCACGGTGTGGGTCGGTTGTAGCTTGAGCATCACTGCGACATCGCCGAACTGAAGATGTCCGTCGATGAGCACCACCGGCCGATCCGACCGACGGGCAAGCGAGCATGCGATGTTGGTCGCGGTAACCGATTTGCCGGAGCCACCCTTGGTGGAGAACACCGTGATGACCATTCCCGGGTCACCCTCGAGTTCGTCCATCAGGTCAACTCCGCCACCGGCGATGGTGGTCGGCCCGGATGAGCCACCGAGAGTGCTCGAGAGGCCTTCGGCGACTCTCTCCACAGTGTCCTGCAGCTGCATCTGGTCGATCGGGGCGGACAACACGTCGCGTACGCCGGCCCGCATCGCGCTCTGGAGCAATGCGGTTGACACCTCGCTGGTCACCAGGATCGCTCCGACCTCTGGGTGGGTACGGGCCCAGTTCTGGATCGTCGCAAGATCGCCGGGTTCGGCACACGAGGGGCCGAGGATGACCACGACCGGACCCATCCCCAGACGGCTCTCGAGTTCGGCCAGGCTTGCAGCCGAGCCGGCTCCTTCACCGAACTGAGCGGCGAGGTACTCACGCACAGCCTGATCAGCATCGACCACCGCAACGGCTGCGCCGTTGGCGATCTGTGGGCTCAAGGCCGGACCGTCACCTACCGGTTCAGTTGTTTCGGGTTCGGAATCGTCTTCCTCAAAGGAGGAGAAGTCGTCGAGTCCAAACGAAAGGTCGAGCTCTTCCATGTTAGGGCCTCGCTGCTACGGCTAGTGCTTCCTGAAGTTCGTCTGCATAACGCTCACACACCGTTGCGTCGCCCTCGTTCTCAGGATCGGGCGCACCGTAGGGAGTGAGCAGGGCGCAGTCCTCGCCCGGCAGTTCGAAGGTGTCGAAGTCGAGCTGAGGAACCGGCCATGGTTCGTAGTCGGGCGAGACCAGCGTGAGGTAGAAGTCGTCGAGGGCGTGCATGATCTGCGCCACCTCGACCGGCACGGCCAGGGTGATCAGACCTCCGGCCGGGGCAGCCTCTTCGCCCTCAGCGGTTTCGACGGTGGCGGGAAGCGCCGTGCCGATCGCAAGGATCTCAGCCTTCTGATAGACCATGGCGGCGTCGTGCTTGAAGACACCCTGGAGCATCCGGCCTTGCGGGGCGGTCTCCTCGCCGGCAGCGACATCTTCGCCATCGCCGTCGCCCTGAGCTGCCTCCGCGGCCTCGATCGGCACGGTGGGAGCGGCATAGCGAGTCATGATGTTCACGAAGTCGCCGGGCTCCAGCAGACCGGCCACCGCGGTCGTGCCACCGGCAGAGAACGTGTAGGTCGTCATGTCCTGACGACGGGCGTTCTCCTCATCGACGGTGCGTTCCTCGAGTCGGTCGGTGACCCCGGTTGCAACAACCTGAGGTGCAGCGAACATACCCTTGACGATCGTCTGTTCGGCGGGGATGGCGTTCACCGCCACCAGACCCACGATTTCTTCGCCGGGTACGGCGATGGCGGCGTCGGGCGCGAATTCAGCCGGAATCGGCTTCTCCACGATCAGCCCGCGCTGTTCCAGGTCGGAACCACTGGCCCCCTGAGGGATGTTCCCCTCAGCGACCCAAACGGTCACCAACTCGCGTCCGGCGTAGACGTTGTCTTCGATCCCGCGGATGTAGATCAGCAGACCCATCGCCGCTAGGCCCGCCATTGCGATTGCTACAAAAAGGATGATCGTTCGCCGTGAGTTCACGACACTCTCCTGAAAGGTCAGGCCGGTTCGATGACCGGCGCTTTTCTGCTCAGGAGACCTGTCGGCCGGTTTGACCCTCGGGCTTAGCAATTCTTCAATTTTCAGTTGGGCTGCGAACCTCTGAGGTGTCGGTCAGCAGCCCCACCCTGTCGTTAGGGCCTCGAAGCTACGCCTCTTCGTCGCTGGCCGACGTGTCAGCGGCGGCGTCGCTCGAGTCCGGCTCGGCGCCGTCATCAGGCGCCTCAGAGG
>JABDJU010000297.1 GCA_013003325.1 Acidimicrobiales bacterium | reverse complement strand
CAACCAGCTCGCACTCTCCCTCGGTCGGCACGGCGTCCGGATCCGGCGCAGGCTGATCGGGGTCGACGGGCGTATTCGGGTCGAGCTCCTCCGATGCCCCTTCGTTTACCAGGGGATCTTCGACTTCGGGGACCGGTGCGACCGGTTCGGTCGACCCGTCCTGGGCCGACGCAGGTCCAGCCCAAAGCAGGAGTACCGCGAGAAGCGCGGCGGCGGTCCCCTGGATAGACGGACGGGATCGTGGGCGGGCGCGAGAGGGCACGATCTTCCATCGGCCGAACCGCCGAGCGGTCAAGGGTGTCAGATGTCAAAGGGGCTCGACGTCACCGACCGAAACCGACCGAACCTGAGCTTCACCGGCGATCAGAAGTTCTCCCCCGTCAGCGACTCCCTCGGCCACGCCCTCGATGACTTGGCCCCCGGCGCGAACCCGTACCGGCTGGCCGATGGTTCGGCAGATCTCCCGATACCTCGCCATGAACTGGACCGGGTCGGCCTGAAGCGCGTCTATCCAGACGCTCAGGCGTTCCTCGAGCTTGAGAAAGAGGTCGACGTTCGAGGACTCCGGATCGTGGCCATCGGCCAGTTCCTGAAGCGACACGGCCCGGTCGACCACAGAATCATCGGCGCCGGCGAGCGGCCGAAGATTCAGGCCTACCCCGACGACCACTCCCCTGGTTGAGCTCGTGCCCAGCGGTGCGGTCTCGACCAGAATTCCGGCGAGCTTTCGCCATCGACCGTCGCGCCAGGTGATGACGTCGTTGGGCCAGCCCATCCCGACCAGAACGTCGCCCAACTCGGAACGAACCACATCGACGGTTGCCAGGCCGGCGGCAAAAGGGACCAGCGGCAGACCCGGTTCATCGTCCCAGAGCAACAGCAGTGAGCCGGTCATCGCCTGAGGACCGGCGTGGTCGTGCTCGCTCAGCCACTTGCGGCCCAAGCGACCGCGACCCTCGGTCTGCAGATCGGCGAGCACGCCGGTCGTCGTCGCATCGCCCTCGGCGAGCCGATCGAGGAGGTCCTGGTTGGTGCTCCCGGTCGTCGCCACATGTCGAAGGTGAGCGGGCAGATTCATCTCAACGGTACTTTGCATTCGGCGGTGGAGCGGCTAACCATAGGGCGGTGTTCTCAAAGGTCCTGATCGCCAATCGTGGAGAAATTGCAGTCCGGGTCATCCGGGCGTGCAAGGAGATGGGCATTGCGACCGTAGCGGTGTACTCCGATCTCGACCGCGACGCGCTCCACGTCCGCCTGGCCGATGAGGCGTACGCCCTAGGCGGTCAGACCGCAGCCGAGAGCTACCTCAACACCGATGCGATCATCGGGGCGATCACCCAGTCGGGAGCCGAGGCGGTCCATCCGGGGTACGGGTTCTTCAGTGAGAACGCCGACTTCGCCCGGGCGATCGACGAACTCGGCATCGCCTTCATCGGCCCGCCGCCCGAAGCGATCGAGGTCATGGGCGACAAGATCAGCGCCCGAGCCGCTGCCGAGAAGGTGGGCGTCGACGGTGTTCCCGGCTCGACCGACTTTCTCGAAACCGCCGACCAGGTCACCGCCTTCGGAGAGAGCCACGGTTGGCCGGTGGCGATCAAGGCTGCCTACGGAGGCGGCGGTCGGGGCATGAAGGTGGTCAACTCTCCAGCCGATGCCGAAGCTGCCCTCGAGTCGGCCAAGCGGGAATCGCTCGCCTATTTCGGTCGCGACGAGTGTTACGTCGAGCGCTACCTCACCGCGCCACGGCACATCGAAATCCAGGTTCTGCTCGACAAGCACGGCAACGGCGTTCACCTCGCTCAAAGGGACTGTTCAGCCCAGCGGCGCCACCAGAAGTTGATCGAGGAGGCACCTGCCCCCGCCCTGGACCCTGAAATCGCCGAAGCGATGGGCAACGATGCGGTGAAGGTAGGTCTGGGTTGTGGCTACACCAACGCCGGAACGGTCGAATTTCTGTACGAGGACGGCTCCTACTACTACCTCGAGATGAACACCCGTTTGCAGGTCGAGCATCCGGTCACCGAAATGGTCACCGGCCAAGACCTGGTACGTCTCCAACTCCGCGTGGCCGCTGGCGAGGAGCTGCCTCTGACCCAAGACGAGATCCACACCACAGGTCACGCGATCGAGGTACGCATCAATGCTGAAGACCCGCCGAGGGTGCGTTCCTGCCGTCTCCCGGCCCGCTGAACGAGCTTTCTTTCCCTTCGGGATTTGGGGTTCGCTGGGACGGAGGCTACGAGAGGGGCGACGAGATCAGCCAGTTCTACGACAACCTCGTCGGAAAGCTGATCTGCTGGGGAGAAACCCGAGATATCGCCATCGCTCGCACGATCCGCGCTCTCGAGGAGTTCCGAATCGAAGGTGTGGCCACCACGATTCCCGCCGACCTCGCCATCCTTCGCCATCCCGATTTCGCCGCGGTTGCGCACAGCACCAAGTGGGTGGAAGAGACTCTCGATCTCACCGGTGTCAAGGGCGAGACGTCGGCACCAGCCGCCGCCGGCGAGGACAAGGTCAAGCGGTCGGCCACGGTAGAGGTGAACCGAAAGCGCTTCGACGTGTCGATGTGGTTCCCCGAGGGCGAAGTGGGTGCCGTGGCGTCGACTTCGGGGCGGTCGAAGCCGAGGCGCCGCAGCGCAGCCGGAGCATCAGCGGCCGGCGGGTCAGGCACGATCACCGCACCTATGCAGGGAACGATCGTGAAAGTCGTGGCCGAACAGGGCGCTGCCATCGAGGCCGGTGACACGATCGTGGTGCTCGAAGCCATGAAGATGGAGAACAACATCACCGCCGACAAGTCGGGCACGTTGTCCGAACTCGCCGTCGAAGCGGGACAGGCGATCCACACCGGCGACCTCATCGCCAAGATCGACTAAACCTCGGAGGGTCGTGTGGATCGCGTCGCCCGTGCCATTGTCGAGCACTCAAAACCGATCCTCGGGGCTACTGCTCTCATCAGTCTGACTGCGGCGCTCATGCTGTTCCGGATGGACTTCAATGCCGACATCGCTGCGGTCGTGCTGGAAGGAAACGAACAGGGCGAGGCGTTCAAGGCCCTTCAAGCCGAATACGCCACCACCGACCCCATCAATGTGGTGGCCACGGCTACCGAAGGCACCTTCGGCGATCCCGAAGCGGCCGTCGCCCTCGTCGAGTTGCGCGATCTGCTGGCGAACACCGAGGGCGTGGCTCAGGTGGCGTCCCTCATCCCCGACGTGAACCCATTGACCGGTGAGGCGGTTTCTCCAGCCATGGTTTCCGCCCTGCCCCCCGGCGCCATCGAGGCGTTGTTGGCCCAGAATCCCCTGTCGGACCTGCTGCTCGATGAACGCGCCACCAACACGCTCGTTCTGGTGACCCCGACCGACGACGGGCTGTCCGTGGCCCAGGCGCTCGACGACCTCAGGGCCCCCGACGGAATCGAACTGACGCTATCGGGCAACCCGGTCGTGTTCGCCACCGTGCTGGACGTCCTGTCGTTCGTGCTGTTGTTCATTCCGCCCCTGGTGATCGTGCTCCTGGTCGGCACGTTCTATGCCACCATCGGCGACCGGCGGCTCAGCATGCTCGCCATCTTCCCGGCGGCGCTGGGATCGCTGTGGACGTTCGGGCTCATCTTCGGGCTTGGGCGTCAGGTCGACATCGTCACCGTCATCGTGCCGATCTTTGTGATCGTCATGGGCTCGGCCGATGGGCTTCATTTCGTCACACACTTCCAGGAGGAAGCCGAGGGAACCGCTGACCCCGTTGCCCGGGTCAGCTCGGCACTCTCTCACGTTGGGGTACCGATGATCCTCACCACCATTTCGACCGCGGCCGGCTTCCTGTCGTTGCTGGCAACCGATGTGCAGCCGATCCGACAGCTCGGTCTCTTCGCAGCCATCGGCATCATCTTCGCCGGCTTCATCTCGTTCTTCTCGCTTCCTGCCCTTATCAGCCGCCTCACCATCGAGCCTCATCACCACAACGCCCTGCTCGGCCCTCGGGTCACCGCCGGGCTCAAGCGCCTGGTCCGAACCCGCGTGCCGGCCCTCGGCCTGGGCGTCGGCCTGTTGCTGTTCGCCGGAGTCTTCGTACCGCAGCTGGAGGTGAACAGCGACCAGTTGTTCTTTTTCAAGGACGACGATCCGGTCCGGCTTGCGTTCGACAAGACCGAGGCGCTCTTCGGTGGCGCCACCCCGCTGGCCGGCGAGTTCGCCTACGACCGGTCGACAGGCACCGCCGGCTTGGTCGAGATTCGGGAGGCGGCCGACGTACTCGAAGCCGAGCCCGGTGTGCGGCGCGTTTTCTCCGTCGCCGAGCTTGCCGAAAGCTCGCCCGAACTGGTGGCGGGCGTGCTATCGGAACAGGTGACCCTGCCCCTGGGTGACATGGTCAGCGAAGACGGGCTCAGGTTCGTGCTGTTCCCCGAGCAGTTCGACTCCGATGATCTCCAGGGGTGGCTCGGCGTAGTCGAGCGAGACGATCGCATCAACGTGCTGACGGGCATGCCGGTGGTGTGGGACGAGATCGCCCGGTTGGTCCTGCGAGCCCAGGTTGTGTCGGTGGCGGTGGCGTTCGCTCTGGTGACCGTGATGTTGTTCGCCGCCTACCGCCGCATCCGGGAGACAGTCGTTTCGCTCGTGCCCATCGCTTTGACTGTGCTCGTCTTGCTCGGCTTCATCGCCGTCTCCGGCATCCAGCTCAACCTGCTAACGGCGGTGATCTCCAGCATCGTGATCGGTGTGGGTATCGACTACGC
>JABDJU010000293.1 GCA_013003325.1 Acidimicrobiales bacterium | reverse complement strand
GATCCGGCAAGGTTTCGGCAAAGGGCGGCTCAGCCGCTCCCGGTTGCCCGTTCGTGGGCCAGGAGGCACGCCACGGTGGCGAGCACGCCTCCGAAGGCGAACATGACGGCTGGGTCGTCGATCACGTGTTCGGGGTGGACGGTGGAGATGAAGGGAACGCTGAGCCCGGCGAGGAACATGGCCACCGTCGATACGACCCGGAGGGCCCTCGCCGACCGAGCTGTCGGCGACCGCTCGGCCAGCCAGAGTGCGAGCGCGCCCTGGGCCAGCAAATAGAAGGCTGAGGGGGTAACCGCCCCTGCCGCCAGGAAGTGCAGGTTCAAGAACATGCCCACAGCGAGTCCGAGGCCGAGCCGTCGGCCGGTTGTCAGGCTCATGCCGGCGACGAGTTGGGCGGCAACCACCACCAACGCGATCAGGGGAGCGGCCGGTGTGACCACAGCATCGAGGAACGGCTGATACCAGCCGAGGAAGCCCTCGTAGTGGGTTGACACGAAGGCGTCGATGACCCCGCCGGTCCACCAGTCGGGGTCGATCAGCTTCTCAGCCGCGGCTCGCAGCCATCCGAATCCGATGAAGAGTTGGGTGAGCAGGACCCATGCGGGTAGTCCTGCGACCCGTTCGGCTACGAGTTGGCGCACGGTGCCGCTGGCTTCTCGGGATCGGGTGTGGATCGCTGCGGTGTTGTTCATGGCGGAAGGATCCAGCCCTGGTGCAACCGGCACGACAAGGAAGCGGCAAAGGAGTGTCAAGCCCTGGCCCCGCTGGGACGCGCCGGTTCTTGTCAGAGTCTTGCCGCTCGCCTGTCGAGCCGTTGACGACCCGGTTTCAGAGTGGTTTCCAACACCAACTACCCCCTCCCAAAGGAGAAGGAAATGAAGAACAAGAAACTACTCACCATCGCAGCCATCACCGGGCTCGCCATTGGTGGCCTTTCGATGGCCACGGTGGCTTCGGCGCAGACCTACGGGTCAGAGCAGGACGCTCCCACCGAGGAGACCAGCGACGCTTCGGTCGAGGATCAGACCTCCGGCGATGTGGTACAGATCGAGGATGTCGATGAGTCCGAAACCGACGGCGTGCCGGCAGAAGAAGGCGAGCGCGAGCGTCAAGGCCGACGCGGCCACCGCGGCGGTTGCAACCTCGACGAAGCCGCCACCGCCATCGGCATCGAAGAGGCCGAGCTCCGGGAAGCCCTGGAGAGCGGTGACACGATCGCCGATGTAGCCGAGGCCAACGGGGTCGACCCCGATGTCGTGATCGACGCCATGGTCGACGCCAAGGCCGAGCGGATCGCCGAAAAGGTGTCCGAGGGCCGCATCACCCAGGAAGAGGCCGACGAGAAGCTGGCCGATGTCGAAGCCAAGATCACCGCTCGGGTGAACGGCGAGGAGGTCACAACAGACGCCTAGATCCAAGCTGGCCCTGCGCCTCTTCGACCACAACTCTCCCGCCTCCGAAGAGCGCAGGAACTCCTGCTCCGGATCACCCTCGGTGGTCCGGAGCAGCGCCGTTTGCCGCAATACTCGTCTGGGAGCAGTGACCGCTCCCACTGGAGAACACCGTGACTTCCCTCCAATCCCAACCCCGACTGCTCGTGGCCGAAGATGACAGCGAGATCCGTCAAGCACTCGATCGCATCCTCACCTATGAGGGCTACGAGGTGATCGCTGTCAACGATGGTGCGGCCGCCCTCGAAGCGATCGGCGAGCACGAGCCCGACGCCATCGTGCTCGATGTCATGATGCCCTTTGTCGATGGCTTGGGTGTCTGCCGCAAACTCAGAGAACGGGGCGACCGCACCCCGGTGCTGATGCTCACCGCACGGCATGAGGTCAGCGACCGAGTGTCCGGGCTCGACGCCGGTGCCGACGACTATGTCACCAAGCCGTTCGAACTAGACGAACTGCTGGCCCGGGTTCGGGCGCTGCTCCGGCGGGCCACCAACGAGGGCGGCGAACGCCTCGTCGCCGGACCGTTCACCCTCGACGTGCCACGACGCCGAGTCACCGGCCCGAGCGGCGCCATCGATCTCACCCGCACCGAGTTCGCCATTCTCGAACTCCTGATGCGGAACAACGGGATCGTGCTGGAACGGTCGGTCATGTACGACAGGATCTGGGGCTACGACTTCGGCGACTCGTCGCGCTCGCTCGATGTGCACGTGGGCTACCTGCGCCGCAAGCTCGAAGCCGACGGCACTCCACGGATGGTCGAGACGGTGCGAGGCATCGGGTTCGTATTGCGGACCGACGACTGACATGGGACTCGGAGCCCGGCTTGCCCTCGTCTTTGCCGCTGTCGCCGCCGCCACGGCCTTTGCGGTCGGAAGCGCAACCTATGTCACTACCGACCGGCAGGTGGTCAGCGAGGTCGACGACTTCCTCGAAAAGCGCGTCAACGAGATCACCGGCGGCCAACGCGACCAGCCCCGTGACCGACGGGACCGCAAGAGCAACGACGACGACATCGCCGAGGCAGTGGGATCAGACGCTGAGGTTCAGGTGCTGAATCGCGACGGTGAAGTGATTTCGAACTCGGGATTGTTGCTGCCGGTCGGTTCGATCGACCGGTCCCTCGCCGCCGGCGACGGATCTGAGGTGCTCCGCACCGTGCTGATCGACGGAACCTCCTACCGAATGATCACCGACCACCTCGACGGCGGGGGAGCGCTGCAGGTAGCTCGCTCGCTCGAGGAGTCGACCGGACTGGCGCGCGGGCTTCAGAGCAGAATCATCGAGGTGGCCGCCATCGTCGCGTTGGCGTCAGCCGCCCTCGGCTGGTTGATAGCGCAACGCACGACCCGGCCCCTCCGGGCGTTGAGTGATGCGGTCGATGAGGTCGCCGACACGGGGAGCTTTGCGGTTCCGGTGCCAACATCGGGTCGCGATGAGGTGGGGCGCCTGGCCCGGGCGTTCAATCGGATGTTGGGAGCGCTGCGCCTCTCACAAGAGCAACAGCGAAGGCTCGTGCAGGACGCCGCTCATGAACTTCGCACGCCGCTGACGAGCATGACCGCCAACGTCGAGTGGCTGATGCGGGCCCCCGATGTCGATGCCGAGACCCGCACCACCACGTTGGCCGGGGTCCGCCGTGAGCTCGGCGAGTTGAACGATGTGATTTCGGAGATCATCGAGCTGGCCACCGATTCCCGGGAGCCCGCTGAGCCCATCCCCACCGACCTGGCGGCGGTGGTCCAGGGGGCGGTGACCCGATTCGAGCGCCGATCCGGGCGACGGGTTGACGTGCGGGCCGAGTCGACGGTTGTGATGGGCGACCCCGATTCGCTGGCCCGGGCGGTCGCCAACCTGCTGAGCAACGCTCACAAATACAGCCCCGAGGGAACTCCGATCGGTGTGGATGTGGGTCCCGATGGTGTGTTCGTCGACGACGCCGGCCCGGGCATCCCGCCGGAGGAACGAGAAGCCGTCTTCGATCGGTTCTACCGTCGGGCCCAAGACAGGGCCATGCCGGGCTCCGGCTTGGGGCTTGCCATCGTGGCCGGCATTGTCGAGCGGCATGGCGGCACGGTCAGCGTTTCCGACTCACCTCTTGGGGGCGCGCGCGTCGGCTTCTCGCTGCCGGTTCGGTAGCCCGAATCAGTTCGCTGTTCTTCGTACCCCGCAGCGCGCTAGCCTCTGTGTGTTGGGAGCGCTCCCATCGTTCGAGGGGTTCGATCGTGGTGACATCAGACATGCTGTATGTGGGCTGCTACACCGGTGAGTCGCCGGCGGGGATTCACGTGTTCGACGTCACCGACGGCGCGTTCACCAAGGTCGGCGAGGTCATCGGCATCGAGAACCCGTCGTTTCTTGCCGCCCATCCGAACGGTGCGACGGTGTATGCCGTGAGCGAAACGTCGAACGGCCGAGGCGATGGTGGCAGCTTGTTTGCCCTGGCCGTGGATCCCGACGATGGCTCACTGACCCCAACCCAGAAGGTTGCGAGCAGGGGAGACGCGCCGTGCCATCTGAGCGTGACGGCCGACGGAGCTCACCTGTACGTGGCCAACTACGGGTCCGGATCGGTGGCGTCATTTGCGCTCGGTCCCGATGGCAGCATCGGACCCCTTGCC
>JABDJU010000275.1 GCA_013003325.1 Acidimicrobiales bacterium | reverse complement strand
TTTGTGGTGACAGACAAGGTCGGAGTGGAGAAAGTTGATTTGCTTCGGGCGTACGGGGCCGAGGTTGTCGTGTGTCCGGTGGCGGTTGCACCCGAGGACCCTCGGTCCTACTACAGCACCGCCGAGCGCCTGGTGGCTGAGACGCCTGGCGCCTACCGGCCCAATCAGTACGGGAACCCCGACAACCCGCTGTCGCACTACGAGACCACCGGACCCGAGATCTGGGAACAAACCGAGGGACGAATCACCCACTTCGTGGCAGGCGCCGGCACCGGTGGCACCATCAGCGGCGTTGCCCGGTACTTGAAGGAAAAGAACCCGGCTGTGCAGATCGTTGCCGCCGACCCGGAGGAATCGGTGTTCTCAGGCGGGTCGGGCCGGCCCTACCTGGTCGAAGGCGTCGGCGAAGACTTCTGGCCGACCACCTACGATCCGACTCTGGTCGATCGTGTCATCCCGGTCTCTGATGCCGACTCGTTCAAGTTCGCTCGCCTGGTTTCTGAGAAGGAGGGCCTTCTCATCGGCGGGTCGTGCGGAACCGCCGTAGCGGCGGCGCTTCGGGTGGCGTCCGAATTGGGGCCCGATGATCTCGTCGTCGTGCTCACCCCCGACTCGGGGCGTGGCTACCTGAGCACGGTGTTCAACGATGAATGGATGGCTCGATTCGGATTCCTCGAATCACCAGGGCCCACCGTGGGCGACGTTCTCACTTCCCGCGACTCGGGCAAACGACCCTCGCTGGTCTATGTCCAGCCCGAAGACTCGGTACGCGATGCCATCCTGCTGATGCACAAACACAGCGTCAGCCAGATGCCGGTGGCCCAGGGCGAGATGCCCTTGGCCAACGCCGAAGTGTTCGGCTCGATCGACGAGCTTCGAACGATGGAGGCCGCCTTCGGCGACCCCGGTGTTCTCGACCGGGCGGTCTCAGACATCATGAAGCCGCGGCTGGCTACGATCGGTATCGGCGAGACCGTCGAACGGGCGGTGTTATTGCTCGACTCGAATAGCGCCCTCGTCGTACTCGATGGTGGTCGACCGAGCACCGTGCTCTCGCGGGCCGACCTCATCTCCTTTCTTTCCATCGACTCGATCTAGAAGGCGGATACTTCGTTGACAGACCCACCATCGCACCGGGGCTTCGGCTTTTCCACCCGGGCTATTCACGTCGGACAAGACCCCGAGACAGTGACCGGCGCTGTCACTGTGCCGGTGTTCCAGACCTCGACATTCGCTCAAGAGGCGGTCGGCAAACACAGCGGCTACGAGTACGCCCGCACCGGCAATCCAACCCGAACCGCCCTCGAGTCAGCGCTGGCCTCCCTTGAAGATGCAGCGTTCGGGGTGCAGTTCGCCAGCGGACTCGCGGCCGAAGATGCGCTGCTCCGTCAGCTCAGCCCGGGCGATCATGTCGTTCTCGGCAACGATGCCTACGGCGGCACGTACCGTCTCATCTCCAAAGTGTTCGGCCAGGCCGGCATCAGCCATTCGGCCCACGACCTGTCCGATCCGTCCCGGCTCGACGGCGATTGGCCGGCAAACACCAAGATCGTGTGGGCCGAGACACCGACCAACCCGCTGTTGTCGATCGTCGACATCGCCGCGTTGGCCGAGGTGGCCCACCGCCACGATGCGATGTTGGTGATCGACAACACGTTCGCAACGCCGTACCTCCAACGGCCGCTTTCGCACGGTGCCGACGCCGTCGTGCACTCCACCACCAAATACCTCGGCGGCCACAGCGATGTGGTGGGCGGGTTCATCGCCACCAACGATGCCGATCTCGATGCCCATCTCCGGTTCATCCAGAATGCGGTCGGTGCCGTACCCGGGCCGTGGGACTGTTACCTGACCCTCAGGGGAGCCAAGACACTGGCGGTGCGCATGGACCGTCACAATTCGAATGCGGAGGCGATCGTCGACGTGCTCTCCGGTCACTCGGCCGTGTCCCACGTTCTGTATCCGGGGTTGCCGGATCACCCCAACCACGACGTCGCGTCCCGACAGATGACGGGGTTCGGGGGAATGGTGTCGTTCCGAGCCGCCGGAGGTCGCGATGCTGCCATGGCGATTATCGAGCGATGCGAGCTCTTCACGCTGGCCGAGTCGCTCGGGGCGGTGGAAAGCCTGATCGAACACCCAGGGGTGATGACTCACGCCAGCGCCGCTGGATCAGCTCTCGAGGTGCCCGATGATCTGGTCCGACTGAGCGTCGGCATCGAGGACGTCGACGATCTGATAGCCGATCTCGAGCAGGCCCTGGGCTAGCGCTCACCGGAATGGCCCGTCATCACGTTCATGTTGCGCCGGACTCCGGCCGGGTCGACTCGCTTCAGCAGGCCGCGTTGGCGGGAGGCGCAGAGCTGGTCGACGCCAGCAGTGCCGAGGTCCTGATCTGGGCCGACCCGGCTCGGGCCGGCGAGCTGGCCGATTACCTCGAGACAATGGACAAGGTCACGTGGGTGGCCCTTCCCTACGCCGGCATCGAGCCCTACCTACCTACCATTCGATCCCGGCGCGACCTGCTGTGGACATGTGCCAGAGATGTGTACAGCCGACCGGTCGCAGAACATGCGGTCGCCCTGGCCACCTCGGGCCTGCGCAACATCGTCGGATATGCGAGACAGGATCGATGGACGGCGCCCGCTGGAACCATGCTGACCGACGGTCGCATCACGATCTTCGGTGGGGGCGGCATCAGCCGTGCCCTGATTTCGCTCCTACAAGGCTGGAACTGCGATATCACAGTGGTACGCCGATCCGCTGAGCCGTTGGCGGGAGCGGCCCGGGTGATGCCACCTTCGAAGGCGGTCGAGGCGGTGCGAGGGGCCGACGCCGTCGTGCTGGCGCTGCCGCTCACCGAACACACTCGGCACATCATCGACAAGACCGTGCTACGCGCGATGGAACCCCATGCCTGGATCGTGAACGTCGCGCGCGGGGGAGTGATCGACACCGACGATCTGGTTGAGGCCTTGGTTGAGGGTTCGATCGGTGGAGCGGCGCTCGACGTGACCGATCCTGAACCTCTACCTGATGGGCATCAGCTATGGGATCTCTCCAACGTTGTGATCACCCCGCACGTGGGCAATACGCCGGAGATGGGTATCCCGCTATTGGCCGCATTCATCGAAGAGAATGTCCGGTCGTGGATCGACGACAACGAGGTCGAAGGGGTCGTAGATCCCGAATCCGGATACTGAATCAAGGACAGCGCTCGACGTCGTCGCCGGGATTACCGAACCGTTACAAAGACCCGCCATGTGGGATGTGTTTTGCGGTCTGGTGAATCGGTGAATATCTTGCTCAGTCAGGTGTGCCGGTCGGCACATCTGCCACAATGTGTCGTGAGGTCGTTGAAGGCTTAACGATCACAGGGGAGAGCAAGCCGAAGATGGGAGTCCGATGACGGTTGTAGAAACGTCTGCCACAGCCTCCGCCAGTAGAGGGGGGCATCCAACGGTTGCATCTCGAGCCAAGGAATGGGCGATCAAAGCGCCTGATCAGCTGGCGATGCGAGACAAGGATTTCGGCATCTGGCACGAGTTCACGTGGGAACAGGTCTGGGACACCGTCGCCGATGCCGCCCACGGTCTCATGGCTCTCGGCTTCGACGTCGGCGACCGGCTCAGTATTCACTCCGAGGACCGTTCCGAGTGGGTGATTCTCGATCTCGCTGCGGTGGCCTGCCGTGGAATCACGGTTGGGCTGTATCCCACCAACCCCCACGCCGAAGTTGAGTACACCCTCAACGACTGCCAGTCCAAGATCCACTTCGCCGAGGATCAGGAACAAATAGACAAGGTGCTCGACCTTCCCCGCGAGCGTTACCCCACGGTCGAGAAGATCATCTACGTCGAACCCAGAGGCGTGCGGGGCGACTACGACGATGATCGCCTCATGTACTGGGACGAGTTCATGGCACTGGGTCGGGAGCATCGTGCCCAGCACGGATCTGAGCTCGATGCCCGAATGGCTGCGGCCGAGGCCGACGACGTGATGACCCTGGTCTACACCAGCGGCACCACCGGACCTCCGAAGGGAGCGATGCTCACCAACGCCAACGCCGAATTCGCCATCGATGTGATCATCAACTCGCCGGATCGCACCCCCGACGGCAAGCCTCCCTCCTCCTCCGATCAAGCGCTCACCTATCTACCGCTGTGTCACGTGGCTGAGCGGGTCTTCTCCACCTGGTCGCTGGTCGGCGCCGGGGTGGTGTTGAACTATGCGGAGTCACCCGAGGCCGTCTTCGCCAACCTGCGAGAGATCCAGCCAACGCTGTTCTTCGCCGTGCCTCGCATCTGGGAGAAGCTTCACGCCGGCATCGTGATCCGCGGGGCTGATTCGAGTCGGTTCAAGAAGCTGGTTCTCTCTCGGGCCATGAAAGCCGCCGACTGGATCGGCAGAACCAGGTCGCAGAATTCTGGTAACTGGACGCCTGCCACCAGAGCCGTGTATTGGATCTTCAACATCCTCGTGTACCGGGCCCTCAAGGAGCGGGTGGGCATGCGGCGGGTGCGCTACGCAGGCACCGGCGCCGCACCCATCGCTCCCGAAGTGATCGAGTTCTTCATGGGGATCGGGCTCGACATCTATGAGCTCTACGGCATGACCGAGAACTCGGCGATCGCCACGGCCAACTTCCAGGGCCGGGTGAAGGTCGGCACCGTCGGCGAGCCCTACCCTCAGGTGGGCAAGGAAGGCCTGCGAATCGACGAGACCACCGGTGAGATCCAGACCAAACATGCCGGTGTGTTCAAGGGGTACTGGGGCAAGCCGGAGAAGACGGCCGAGACCTTCACCGACGACGGTTGGTTGATGACCGGCGACGTCGGCGAGTGGGTCGACGGCACCCACGTGCGCATCGTCGACCGCATCAAGCACATCATCATTACAGCCGGTGGCAAGAACATCAGCCCGTCGGAGATCGAAAACACCCTGAAGGTGAGCCCGTTCATCAACGAGGCGATGGTGATCGGCGACCGTCGCAAGTACCTCACGGCGCTCATCGGCATCGAACTTGACACCGTGGGCAACTGGGCGCTGAAGAACAACATTCAATACACCACCTATCGCGACCTCTCCGAGAAGGACGAAGTGCTCAAACTGATCCAGAAAGAGGTCGACCGCACGAACGAGAAGTTCGCCCGGGTCGAGGGGATCAAGAAGTTCCGGCTCCTGCCCAAGGAACTCGATCATGAGGATGGCGAGATGACCGCCACCATGAAGCTCAAGCGCTCATCGATGGAAGAGTTGTTCGGCGATCTCGTGGAGTCGATGTACTGATGCTGATAC
>JABDJU010000258.1 GCA_013003325.1 Acidimicrobiales bacterium | reverse complement strand
CGATCGTCGGTAGGCGTAGGCCATCCTCTACTGCGGCGAGCCGACGGGTGAGCGCACTGGCCTGGTCGAGCTTCCGGGCCATGACCAGTGCCACCCCGATGCGGGGGTGGACGGGGAGCCGAGCCGTCGCGTGGCCAAGCGCTGAGAGCCGGCCTTTCGTATCGACGATGCCTAGAGCCTCGAGTGATCGCTGCCCGAGCTCGAGTCGGTGGGAGCCAGGATGATCAAGGAGGGGTAGATCGGCAGCCAGTGGGTCGCCCCATTGGGTCAACGAGAGCGCAAGAGGCAGCGGATCTCCGGCCCTGATCTCGGGCGCAAATGCCTGATCGAGGTGTCGCTCGTCCTCCACTGACCACAGGCGGTGACAGATCCCCGGCTCGATCCGCCCGGCCCGTCCCCGCCGTTGATCGGCTCCAAACCGGGGAACGAATACGGTCTCCAACGCTCCCAATCCCGACGCTGGATCGAACCGAGGTCGCCGGGCGAGACCACCGTCGATCACGATCGTGACACCGGGAACGGTCACCGATGTCTCGGCGATTGCAGTCGCAACTATTACTCGTCGATCGGTGCTGGCCGCCAGGATCCTGCGTTGCTCGTCGGCTGGTGTGCCGCCATGAAGGCCAAACACCTCGGCTCCGCAACCTTTCAGCTCCCGACAGACCCGCGAGACCTCACCCCGGCCCGGGACGAATACGAGTGCATCTCCGTCACGCTGGGCCAGCGCCCGGCGCGTCACGTCGGCGGTTGCTGTAGCCCACGAACGCCGATCCGGGCGATGATGGTGAACGGTTTCCACCGGGAAGGTGCGGCCCTCGACAGCGACAACCGGCGCTCCACCCATCAGCTGCGCCAGTGGCGCGCCATCGATGGTCGCCGACATGGCCACCACGGCCAGATCGGGTCGAAGGAGCGATCGAGACTCAAGGGCCATGCCCAGACCTAGGTCGGCGTTGACGCTTCGCTCGTGGAACTCGTCGAAAACCACAGTGCCAACGCCGGGTAGCTCGGCATCGTTGAGGAGTCGGTTGGTGAGGACAGCCTCGGTGACGACCTCGATTCGGCAACGGGGCGAGACGTTCCGTTCACCCCGAATCGTGAGCCCAACCCGATTCCCGAGCGCCTCGCCCAGCAGGTCGGCCAGACGATGGGCCGTGGCTCGAGCGGCGAGACGTCGAGGCTGGAGCAACACCACCCGACCGGGCACGCGGTTGGCCACGATCAGCGGCACCAGCGACGACTTGCCGGCACCAGGTTCGGCCGTCAGCACGAGGCTGCCGGCCTCTGACACCGCGGCGCTGATCGACTCGGCCGCCTTTTCGACCGGCAGGTCGGTGGGACTCCAGCGCAGCTCGGTCAAGCGGCCATCTTAGAGAACTCGGTCAACCCCACCGTTGAGTCATTCGGAAGTAGGTCACTCACCGCCGAATCCCGGTTCACGAGAAGTCAGAGCTGAGCGTCGAAGAAGTCCATCACAGCGTGAAGGGCGGCGTGGGTGGGGTGTCCCGGCACATCGATCAGATCTTCGGTCAGCACCGAATGGGCGGACCGCTTGATGCTGAGGGCGCGGTCGGGGCTCTTGATCTCGATGGCGGTGAAATTGGTGCCGAGGGCTTCCTGGAGCGCCTGGAACCGAACAGAAGGCACCGCCATATCTCCGGTGAAACGCAGTCCCATAACCTCACACCCACTGTCGACCACGGCCTTAAGGTCCTCGGCTGACACTTGAGCCGCACGTCGGCGATCCTCGCCTACCGGCAAGGGGCTCGCCGGCTGGGACAGAACCGGTGCGGTTACAACCGGATCGGCAGCCATGGCAAGAGCGAAGCCGCCGCTGAAGCACATGCCCAGGGCCCCGACCTTCTTTCCATCCAGTTGAGCGCTGAGCTCGCGAGCCAACGCCCGCAACCAAGCTGTGATGGGCGGCGACTGGTCCGACGCCCAGTAGGCGAACTCTTTGGCGACACACACCTTGGCGAAGCTTTGCACCACGTAGGGGACCGACCACTCCTGACCCGGGGTTCCTACCAGCGAGGGCAACCACACCTCGGCCCCGCGATCGATCAGCCGGTCGGCGAAGCTCAACACCGAGGGCGTGATGCCTGGTAGCTCGTGGACGACGACGATGCCTCGCTTGGCAGGGTCGACCGGCGACCCCTTGAATACCTTCCGGAGAACTCCGTCGTGTTCGAAGGAGGATTCCTCATAGTCTGCCAGTGCCACCCTGCGACTCTATTCGGCACCGTTACGCTCTCTGCGGTGAAACCGTTTGTTCTGCTGTCGTCTCGGCCCGAGGACGAAGCCGCCGCCGATGAGTATGAAGGCTTCCGTCGGGCGTGCGGGCTGAAAGAGGCCGGGCTTCAGATGATCCGAGTGGCCGAGGGCCCGATGCCGTCGATCGATCTCGACTCGATTTCGGGAATCATCGTCGGTGGCGGGCCATTCAACGCCAGCGATCCTTTGGACGAGAAGTCGTCGGTTCAGCTGCGGGTGGAGGCCGAGTTTCACGACTTGCTCGACCAGATCTATGAGCGAGATTTTCCGTTCATGGGGGCGTGCTACGGAATCGGCACGCTCGGCGTTCATCAGGGAGGGGTGATCGACCGCACCTATGGCGAGCCGGTTGGCTCCGCTCCCATCAGTCTCACCGATGCGGGCATGGCCGACCCGGTTCTCGCCGACCTGCCCCGCACGTTCACCGCGTTCGTGGGCCACAAGGAAGCCTGTAGCACGTTGCCTCCCGGCGCGGTGCTGTTGGCGTCATCCCCGGCTTGCCCCGTACAGATGTTTCGGGTGCGAACCAATCTCTACGCGACACAGTTCCATCCCGAACTCACCCGGTCCAGCATCATCAAGCGGATCCGGATCTACCAGCACGCCGGCTACTTCCCGCCCGAAGACATGGACACTCTGATCGAACAGGTGGGTCAGGTGCAGGTCGACGCGCCGCCCAGAATCCTCGCCAACTTCGTGGAGCGATACGGCCGTTAGTGTCACACCCCCTTTTCATACTTGAATCATGGCTTCTTCGGCGGGAAACTCTGGTTCTGGTTTGGGGCTCCTGGCGGGGGAGCGGGAGGTGCTGGCTGAGGTCGGTGCGCTGGTCGTTCGGGTTGCGTCTACGGATCTGTCGGCGGTGACTCGTGAGGAGTTGGCCAAGATCGTCACGGAGTTGGCGGCCGAGTCCGAACGGTTGTCAACAGTGGCGGGCCGGTTCATGGAGTTGGGGGAACGAACGGCGTGCTCCTATACCAAGGGGGAGCGCACCATGATCGGTTTGGTCAACGCCGAAGCTCGTTTGTCCCGGGCACGGGCCGCGTCGATGCGTCGTGCCGGTCGGGCCCTCTACCGGTTCCCGAACTTCCACAAGGCGCTCATGGCCGGCAAGATCACCATGGCTCACATCGATCTCATGTCGAAGTGGGCTCGCAAAGCCAACTCGGATCAGGTTCGTGATGCCGAACCGGCGCTGGCGGCGGTTGCGGTGTTGTCGACTCCTGAGGAGTTCGAAGACGCTCTACGCACCTGGGTAGCGATCGCGGAGCCGGATGAGCATTTGGATGACTTCCTGCGGGCTCAGGCCCGCCGTCACCTGCATCTTCAACCCGACCTGTTCTCGAACGTGCATGTGACCGGGGTGTTGGACCCATTGTTGGGGGAGCAGGTGATGAACACCGTGCTCGACAACGCCAAGCGCTTGCAGGCCGACAATCGTGACCTGTCGATCGCCCAAGCCAACCATGACGCTCTGGTGCAGTTGATCTTGGACCCTGACAGTGAGGGGACAGTACGCCCGAACCTGGAGATCCTCGCCTCCGACGACGATGCAGATGGCACATCTGACCCGACAGCGCACGCCTGGGTCCCGGTTC
The DNA here is from genome assembly GCA_013003325.1 of Acidimicrobiales bacterium. Taxonomy (GTDB): domain Bacteria; phylum Actinomycetota; class Acidimicrobiia; order Acidimicrobiales; family SZUA-35; genus JABDIY01. Next base: position 8,955 of record JABDJU010000258.1, on the reverse strand, counting down.
CTGGTGATCAGGGTTTCTCTGCGGTCCACTACCCTCGCACTGCGGGCGGGAACCTGATCCCCCCGGCGATCGTTCGAGGGCTCGTCCCTAACGGCAGGGTGCGGCGTCATCGGGTCACCCCCAGCGGCTGTTTGGCCGACGACAAGCCTGCCGGCCGTCACTTCTCCACGCTTCAGCGGCGGATGATCCGGCTACGGGACACACGCTGTCAACATCTCGGCTGCCGAAAACCGGCACGTGCCTGTGAATATGACCACGTCATTGCCTGGTCAGCCAGGGGACCAACCCTGGTCGCCAACGGACAACTCCTCTGCCCATTCCACCACCACTGGAAACACCGACACGACCCCGGCGGACCACCGACAAAACTGTTCCGAGACTCACCACTCGAATAGCCGGGGTCAGACCCCCGTCGACTACTTCGAACAACGGCACCCCCGGCCCAACCGGGGTAATCGTTGTGCACGCATTCGTGCCGATAGGGCGAAGGCGAAACCTCATGCGAGTCGAAGCAATGCCATACCCAGCGCGACTAGGACGGCGGCCATACCCGCGGAGAGGAAGCCGATCTTCTGTATCTGACGTCGGCCGGGGCCGTCAGTGTCTTCAGGCCAGTCCCAATGGTTGAGGTCCTCATCCAACCACAACCCGGCTACGAACAGCACGTACGTCAACACTACCCAAGCGCCGATTCCGACAGCTAGTTCTGTTGAAGGCACTGCATCCCTGACGATCGTCTACTCGGCGGAAGGGTCGTATTGCATGGCGAGGGCCGGGTTCCCGCCGGGGTCTTCGAAGGCGATGAGGTGTCCGACATTCGGGATGGTTGACTTCTCCATCAGGATGCGGCCACCGGCGGCGAGAATCCGTTCGCGCACGGCCGCGACATCGTCAACTCCGAAGGTGCACTCAAAGCCGAGGGTTGGTGCATCGTCGAGAAGTTGCCGGCGTTGCTGGATCGAGCCCACTGGCGCCGTTCCGCTCTCGTCCATGATCTGCACGAATCCGGCAGGCCCGTACTCCCGGAACTGCCAACCGAAGACCGATCCGTAGAACGCTTGGGTGGCCTCGACGTCGTCGGTGTTGATCGCGAAGTGGGTCAGTCGTGGGCTCATGTGGTCCATCTTGGCCCCGAACCAACCTGATCAGGCAAGAGCTCGTTCGAGGTCGGTCCAGAGGTCATCGACGTCCTCGATGCCAACGCTCATACGCAGTAGGCCGGGCGGTAGGTGCTCCTGGCCGGGAATGGAGGCGCGCCGTTCGATCGTGGTTTCGACGGCCCCGAAGCTGGTGGCTTTGGTCAGCAGTCTCAGCCGCTTGAGCATCTGTTCGGCCGGTTCCGCGCCGCCGGCGATGTCGAAGGTGACGATGGTACCGAAGCCGCCGAGCAACTGCTTGGCGAGCTCGTGCTGAGGGTGGCTCTTCAATCCCGGATACCGAACCTGATCGATGCCATCGTGTTGCTCTAGCCGCTCGGCCAGGGTCTGCGCCGATTTCTCGGCGGCGCGCAGGCGAAGCGCCATCGTTCGCGCCCCCCGGGTGGCAAGGAACGCTTCGAGGTTGCCGGGGGTTGCCCCGTTGAGCAGCCGGGAACGGAAGAGCTGCTCGTGCAGCGCCGCCTCGCGGCACACGGTGATGCCGCACAGCAGGTCGGAGTGGCCACCGACGTATTTGGTCGCCGACGTGATCGACACATCAGCACCCAGCTCGAGCGGCCGCTGGTTGAGCGGAGTGGCGACGGTGTTGTCGACCGCGAGGATGGCTCCGGGCTTGCGGGGCGCGGCACAGATAGCCGGGAGATCGGCGATCGATAGCAGCGGGTTCGACGGCGACTCCAGCCACACGAGGTCGGCGTCGGAGGAACGCTCGACCCACGAATCGGTGGCGTCCACCGGCAATCGCTCGGCCGTCCACCGGCCATGCGCTTCCCCGGCGGCGATGATTCCTGCCACTCCCTGGTAGCAGTCGTCGGGCCATACGATGTGAGCACCCACTGCGAGCTGATCGAACACCGAGGCGATGGCAGCCATGCCCGAACCAAAGGCCAGCGCCTTGCCGCCTTCGAGCCTTGCCATGAGGGTCTCGAGCGCGACCCAAGTGGGCGTGCCCTCGTCGCGGGCGTACTCGAAATCCCCGCCGTGCACGAAGTTCGAGGCCGGCACGATCGGGGTATTCAGCGGTTCGCCGGGCCCGTCCGGGCGAGCCCCCGCCGCCAGCCAGGACGTTGCTGACCACTCGTCGTGATTCACCGCTTCAAGGTAGTGGGGTCTGACCCGCGGTGTCCCGTCTCAGTCGGTTTCGTTGCTGAGGGATGAAGCGAACGGTGGGTGAAACAGGGCGTGGTAGCCGCCGGTGTGCCAGAACACCACGGGACCATCAAGTGCGCCCCGACGGGCCATGTCGACGAACCCGGCGAAGCCCTTCCCGGAGTACACGGGGTCCAGGAGGATTGCCTCGGTGGTGGCGAGGAGCCGAATCGCCTCGGTCCCGGCATTGGAGGGGATGGCATAGCCGTCACCCAGCTGATCGGTGGTGATGATGAGATCCTCTGGCGCGAGGTCGACGGTGGTGCCGATGCGTTCCGCACTCGCCCGGGCAAGGTCGAGGAGCGCGCCGTGAGGGTCCTCATAGATCGCACCGACGTCGACGGCAATGATCTGGATCGAGCGTCCGGACAGCTCGCGCCCGACCAGAAGCCCGGCATGGGTCCCGCCCGATGTGCTCGTGTGGACCAGGCACGAAGATTCGATTCCAGCTTCGGTCAGCTGCGAGTCCAACTCGAGGAAGGCGCGGGCGAAACCGAGCGAGCCCAGCGGCGACGAGCATCCGACCGGAGCGGCAAACGGTTTGTGACCTCGCCGATGGAACTCGCTCACGATGTCGCGCACGCCCGCGTTCAGATAATCCCAGCCGACATCGCCGGCGAACCTGATTTCAGCACCGACGAGGTGATCGATGAGGGCGTTCGCTGTCGGAGTGGCCGGTGGATGCCCGCTCAGCAACAGGACTGACCCAATCCCCACCGCCGCTGCAGCCGCCGCGCCGGTTCGAGCCGAATTGGACTGAGCTGCGCCGGTGGTCACGAGCAGGTCCTTGCCGTCTTCCAGGGCCTGGCCGATCACAAGGTCGAACTTCCTCAGTTTGTTGCCGGCGAGGGCGACCCCCTGCACGTCGTCTCGTTTGATCCACACCTCAATATCGAGCTCGTCGCTGAGTCGTGGCAGGAACTGAAGCGGGGTGGGGAAGTGGCCGACGCCGGCGCTGGGCAGGTCATCGAGTGCTCGTCGTGGATCCACGATCCGACGATAGTCAGACGCCCCGGGCACCCCGGGGTCCGGACCATTGCGGCTCTTCGGGCACACCCTGCTCGTTCATCTGTCGAAGTACCGATGCGCACGTTCGATCGATCTCATCGAGCGGAGGGTTCTCCGGCCCTGCGTCGGCCCATGCCGCTAGCGTGTCGGCCAGCCGGTCGAGCTCCAGGGCAAGGCCGACGAGGTGAACGGCGGCGAGCTCGACGTCATCGAGCGGTGAGCGCTGGTGGTACGCAGCGAGAACGTCGGGATCGTCGGCGAGGTCGACCAGGCGAACGTCGATGATGTCTTGTTCGCCATCGGGGATGGAGCGCCCGGACGTCACCCCGTGCTGCTGGAGGCTTCGGATGATCGGCTTGATCGATGCATCGAGGCGTCGGACCAACCGGAGCACGGCCTCACTTCTCAGCGGATGCGGTTGGGCCAGCCTCACCAGTGCGGAACGAAGTGTCCAGTCGCCGACCCTGGGTGCCTCGGCGTAGTTCAGTATCGAGTGCTGTTCGTCGACCACGCCCGGTTTGGCGTGCGATGTGATCAGAGCGGCCGCTCGCGCCTGGGCCGTACCCATCAGCCGACCCCTTGGAACCGCTGGGCGATCCGGCGGTGGGTGCTCAGCCGCTCCTCTAGTTCGGGGGCCACCAGCTCGCCGTTGCTGACCACGGGTTCGCCCTTCACGATCGTGTGCAGCGCAGCGGTTGGGCCACAGCGGAGCCATCCCTCGATCGGGTCGACAACGACGCCGGCGAAGGCTGGGCCGTCGAGCTTCCACACGGCGGCGTCGGCGACGGCTCCCACCGACAGCTCGCCGATTTCGCCTTCCCGGCCGAGACAGCCGGCGCCGCCCCGGGTCGCAACCTCGAGCGCGATCCTGGCGGTCATGGACCCCGTCCCGCTCGTGAGCTTCCCCTGAAGCATCGCCAACCGGGCCTCCTGCCACAGCGACGCCGAGTCGGCCGAGGATGAACCGTCGCAGCCAAGGCCCACGGGACAGCCGGCGTTGCGGAGCGCCACAACCGGGGCGATTCCTGATGACAGGATCATGTTCGAACTGGGGCAGTGGGCAACGCCCACACCGGCCTGCCCGAGTCGCTGCACCTCGGCGTCGTCCGGACGCACCACGTGGGCGCCCCACGATCGGTCGGTGAGCCATCCGACATCTTCATACAGATCGACCGGCCGCATACCGAACATCGCAATCGCGAACTCGTCGTCTTCGGAGTTCTCGGCTAGGTGGGTGTGTAGCCGCACGTCCAACTGCTCGGCCAGCGCGGCGGTGCGGCGCATCAGCTGCGGGGTCACCGAAAAGGGCGAACACGGCGCCAGCGCGATCTGCACCATCGACCCATGCGAGGGATCATGCCATCGCTCCACGTGGCGTTTCGACTCGGCGAGGATGTCGTCTTCGTCTCGAACGGCGTCATCGGGTGGAAGCCCACCGTCCTTCTGCGACAGGCTCATCGAGCCGTAGGTGGGGTGGAACCGCATGCCCAGGTCGCGGGCGGCGGTGATCTCGGCTGCCAGTAGATCGCCGGCTCGTTCGGGATGCAGGTAGTGGTGGTCCGACGACGTGGTACAGCCGGACAAAGCCAGCTCGGCCAACCCGACCCAGGCGGCGTGGTACTCAGCTTCCTCGTCGAGGTTTGCGGTCCAGGTGGGGTAGAGGGCCTGAAGCCAACCGAACAGCGGCGCGTCGGTCATTGGGGGATAGGCGCGAGTCAGGTTCTGAAACAGGTGATGGTGGGTGTTGATCAACCCGGGGGTCACCAGACAGCCGGTGGCATCGATCGTTCGTGTGGCTGAGGGCGTGTCTGCGGTGGCAGCTCCGACCGCCGAAACCAAACCGTTCTCGAACGCGACCCAGCCGCCGGAGATCTCGCGGCCGGAGCTGTCGAGTGTCGCCACGAGTTCGGCGTTCTTGATCAGCAGGTCGGCCACGCTCGCAGTGTGCCATTTTCGAGCCTCTCCGGCAGGGAGCAGTCGTCCCAGCTCAGGAGAGAGCGTTGAGATAGTTGTAGATAGTGATGCGTGACACGCCCAGAACGTGGGCGATGTCGTCCACGGCCCCTCTGAGCAGAAACGCACCCCGATCGTTGAGCATCCGAACGGCGGCCTGTTTCTGGGTCCGATCCCAGTCTCCAGCGTCGGCACCGAGTTCACGCTCGGCAGCCCGGATCATGTCGTTGAGGGCATTCTTCAACGAACCGACGGCGTCCAGATCTTCCCTGCGGGCGCCAACCTGAATCCTGATCGCTGAGGCCCCGGCCTTCATCGATGATCGGATCATCGCGCCGACCGCCTCGGCGATCGCGTCGATATCGCCGGCCGAGGAAGAGGAGAACGGACCCATTTCGACGTTGAGCCCTTTTGCGGCGAAGGCGTCGATCGCAGCATCCACATGGGGTCCGGGTCGTCCTTCGACGAATGGCTCAACTAGGAATTCGACGTGCGGTTCGGTGGACACTCGTTTCAGCCTGACACTTCTGTGTGATCAAATAGTGTTGTCTATCGGCTGTGCAGGGAATTGAAACTATAGACAGGCCTAAACGTTCACCCTGGAGCCCACATCTTTACAAATTGTAAAGCTGACCTAGGCTGAGAAAGTGGCTGTGCCTCGATCCGACCTCTCCATCGATATCGATCGACTCCAACAGCGATTGGCCGATCTTGCCGCCATCGGTGCCATCGAGGGAACCGACGGCTGTTCACGCCTGGCATTGACCGACGAGGATCGGGAGGGTCGCGACCTCGTGATGGCGCAGATGAACGAGCTCGGGCTAGACATCACGATCGATGGCATCGGCAACGTGGTCGCGGTCATGCCGGGACAAACCAAGGGTCCACCGGTCATGACCGGCAGCCACATCGACACGGTGAGAACCGGCGGCCGGTACGACGGCAATCTGGGGGTGCTGGCCGGCCTCGAGGTGATCGAAACACTGAAAACAGCCGGAGTCATCCCGAAGCGCCCGCTGGCCGTGGCTTTCTTCACCGACGAAGAGGGCGCCCGCTTTCCGCCCGACATGCTGGGCAGCCTCGTGTACGTCGGTGGAATGCCGCTCGAGCAGGCGCTGGAGATCGAGGCGATCGACGGACCCACGGTGGGCGAGGAACTCACCCGCATCGGCTACGCCGGATCGGCCCCGTTGCCCGCCGCTGCGCCTCACGCATTCGTCGAACTACACATCGAACAGGGCCCGGTGCTCGAGGCCGAGGGAATCACGATCGGCGCCGTCACCGGGGTACAAGGCATCAGCTGGCAAGAGGTAACGGTCACCGGCCAGAGCAACCATGCGGGCACAACGCCGATGCATATGCGCAAAGACCCGGGACTCGTAGCGGTCGAGTGCGCCGCGTTCGTCCGTGAGATGGCCATGGACATCGGCCATCCCCAGGTCGGCACGGTGGGCCGGATCGAGTTCTCCCCCAACCTCGTCAACGTGATTCCGGCCAGTGCCACGTTCACAGTCGATCTGCGCAATACCGACGAGGCCGAGCTCCGCCACTGTGAACGTCGCTTCGCCGACTTCCTGGAAGCGGCCGCTGAAGTAGAAGACTGCACGTTTGAAATCCGCGAGCTGGCCCGTTTCGAGCCGGTTGTGTTCGATCCCGAGGTGGTTGCGCTGGTTGAAACGACGGCGCAAGAACTGGGCCAAAGCGTGCTCAGAATGCCCTCCGGAGCAGGCCACGACGCCCAGATGCTGGCCCGCGTGTGCCCAACCGCGATGATCTTCACCCAGAGCCGAGACGGCCTCAGCCACAACCCCCACGAGTACACAGCCCCGGCCGATCTCGAGGCGGGAGCAAACGTATTGCTCCACACCTTGCTCGCCCTGGCCGAGTCGTGATGAAGTCGAGTACGGAGGTCCTCAGATGACCCAGAAATCCCTGACAACCAATCATCCCGGATTCCAGGAATTCGGTTCCAGCGCACCCCTCACGCCGATGTCGCTCGGCGCGCTGCTCGACCGAATCGATCACGAGTGGCACAGCCGCAAGCGGATCTTCGATCTACCGACGGCCCGTTTCTGGCGACCGGATCCCGATGTCGACCTCAGCTTCGAATTCCTCGGCCGCCGCTGCGCCACGCCGATCGGACCGGCGGCGGGCCCGCACTCACAGCTGGCCGAGAACATCGTGCTGAGCTGGCTCGGTGGGGCGCGACTCTTCGAGCTCAAGACGGTGCAGATTCTCGATGACCTCGAGATCAAGCGGCCGTGCATCGACATGCAGACGATCGGCTACAACATCGAATGGAGCCAGGAGCTGACGGTTCCCCAGAGCCTCACCGAATACGTGAAGGCGTCGATGCTTCTGCGGATCCTGCGCCAGTGGGAGCCGCTGCGGGAGTTCGTAGGACCGGATCCTGGCCCCCACGTGTTCGACATGAGCGTCGGCTACGACCTGGCCGGGATTTCCGACGAGAAGGTGGCGTCGTTCGTTCGGGGCATGCGCGACGCAACCGACGAGATCGAAGCCCTCCGTTCCGAACTCACCGGCCCGTGGGCACCGTTCGCCGACCTCGACTTCGACACACACCTCGCCGACACGCTCACCCTCAGCACCTTCCACGGCTGTCCGCCAGATGAAATCGAGGGCATCACCAAGCACCTGATCGACGTCCACGATCTCGACGTGATCGTGAAACTGAACCCGACCTTGCTGGGCTTCGAGACAGTGCGTCAGATCGTGAACGATGACCTCGGCTATCACGACGTCGACGTGAAAGAAGCGGCATTCGCCGAAGACCTTCAGTTCGATCGGGGTATCGAGCTGATCGCCGAACTCCACCAGTACGCCGCCGAGCGGGGCCGCCGGTTCGGGATCAAGCTCACCAACACGCTCGTGGTCAACAACACCAAGGGCTGGATGCCCGACGACCCGATGTACCTAAGCGGCGCCCCTTTGCACGTGGTGGCGATGAACCTGCTTGACCGATTGACCCCGCATTTGCCAGACGACGTGATGGTGAGCTTCAGCGCCGGGATCACCAAGGACAACCTGGCCGACTCGCTCTCGGTGGGAGTCAACCCGACCACCATCTGTTCCGACCTGCTCAAACCAGGAGGCTATGGACGTCTTGCGCCAATGCTCAAAGCGCTCACCAAGCAGATTGCCGACGACGGCTGCGCCTCGCTCGATCAGTGGCGAGCCGAGCATCCCCTCACGGTCCACGAGTACGCCGAACGGATTCGATCGAGCGGCGACTATCACCTGAGTGCCAATGAGAAGCTGCCCCGGGAAGTGGATAACGAACTCGAGATGTTCGGCTGTGTCGCCTGCAATTTCTGCATCACGGTCTGTCCCAACGATGCGTTCTTCAACATCCCAAGCCCCCAGGACGAAATCGAGGGTCGGCAGCAGTACCTGGTGTTGCCCGAACTCTGCAACGAGTGCGGTAACTGCATGACCTTCTGCCCCGAAGATGGCGACCCGGCCCAGGTGAAGCCGAAGCTGTACACCGATCCCGCCGTCTTCGCCGCTCGCAGCGATCAGGGCTTCCTGATCGCCGACGGTCAGGTCATAGATGCCCGCGCCGATGCCGGCGCCATCGAGCTGGTGCAGCAGCTGTTGGATTCGGGAAGTCCGCTGCCGTGAGCCCAGGCGCCCGCACGGTCAGTATCGGGGCCGCCCAGCTCGGTCC
>JABDJU010000257.1 GCA_013003325.1 Acidimicrobiales bacterium | reverse complement strand
GCCTACGGGGGCTACGAAGCGCTCACCGCCGCTTTCAACGCGGGCCCTGAGGGCGTGATCGACCAGATCGAAGCCGCCGGGCTCAAGGGTCGCGGGGGAGCGGCGTTCCCCACCGCCATCAAGTGGCGCGGGGTGCGAGCGGCCGAGGGCGACACCAAGTGGATCGTGGTCAACGCCGACGAGTCCGAACCAGGCACGTTCAAAGACCGCCACCTGATGGAGTTCGACCCGTTCGCGCTCGTCGAAGCGGCGACCATCGCCGGCTTCGCCACCGGTGCCCAGAAGGGGTTTGTGTACATCAGAGGCGAGTACCCCCGAGCCACCGATCGCCTCCAGCACGCCATCGACGCCGCTCGTGGGGCCGGCTTCCTCGGGGAGCGCATCGCTCGCTCATCGATCTCGTTCGATCTCGAGATCCGGCGTGGTGCCGGGGCCTACATCTGTGGCGAAGAAACCGCGCTGTTCGAATCGCTCGAAGGGTTCCGGGGCGAACCGCGCCAGAAACCGCCGTTTCCCACCACCCACGGACTGTTCAAGCAACCCACGGTGATCAACAATCCCGAAACGCTGGTCAACGTGCTCGGCATTCTCACCGACGGAGCCGATGCGTATTCCCAACTGGGAACACCCGATTCCACCGGCACCCGCTTGTTCTGCCTCTCCGGCAACGTCGCCATCCCCGGTCTCTACGAAGCACCTCACGGCATCACCTTGGGCGATGCGATCGACATGGCTGGAGGACCCGTTGGCGAGCTTCGTGCGGTTCTGCTCGGCGGCGCAGCCGGCAGCTTTGTTGGCACCGACTCACTCGACCTTCCGTTGTCCTTCGAAGGCACCCGGGCCGCCGGTGCCTCGCTCGGTTCGGGCGTGGTCAAGCTGTTCAACACCGACACCGACTTCGGTGCGGTCACCACCCGTATCGCCGAGTTCTTCCGCAACGAGAGCTGTGGCCAGTGCGTACCGTGCCGGGTGGGGGTGGTCCGTCAGCACGAACTGCTGATCCGCACCGCCGGTCGCACAATGAACGGCGAGCTGGCGCTCCTCGACGACATGGATCGGGTGATGAAGGATTCGTCGATCTGCGGCCTCGGACACACCGCTTCCACCGCCATCCGGTCGGCGATCTCGTTGGGACTGATCGGAGCCTGACATGACCATGACCAACCCCGCCCAGACCCACGAGACAGTGGTGACGCTCACTATCGACGGCCAGCCGGTGTCGGTCGCCGAGGGCGCCACCGTGCTCGACGCCTGCACCGCCGCCGGAGTCGACACGCCGACACTGTGCTACGCCGAGAACCTCACACCGGTGAACGCCTGCCGGGTGTGCGTGGTCGAACAGAGCGGATCTCGAACGCTCGTGCCCTCGTGTTCCCGCCAGGCCGAAGCGGGAATGGAGATCCAAACCGACACCGTACGGGTGCGCCACAGCCGCAAGATGGTGCTCGAGTTCCTGGGATCGGGCGTCGACCTGAGCCAGGCCGACGACCTCCACCAGTGGATGGACCACTACGGGTCCGACCCCACCCGCTACGGCGACGAGGCGGCCAGGATCGACGAAGAAGTCAAGATTCAAGACGAGCTCTACATTCGCGACTACGACAAGTGCGTGCTCTGCTACAAATGCGTCGAGGCATGCGGTGACGACGCCCAACTGACCTTCGCCATCGCGGTGTCCGGCCGCGGGTTCGGAGCCAGGATCAGCACCGAATTCGACGTGACCCTGCCCGACTCAGCGTGCGTGTACTGCGGTAATTGTGTCGGCGTGTGCCCCACGGGAGCCATCCAGTTCAAGACCGAATACGACCTGCGCCAAGGCGGCGAGTGGCGCCCCGAGGATCAAACCGTGACCCAGACGGTGTGCTCCTACTGCGGGGTCGGATGCAATCTCGAACTGCACGTGCAGGACGATTCGATCGTGAAGGTCACCTCGCCGGCCGACCACAGCGTGACCCATGGGCACCTGTGCATCAAGGGCAGGTTCGGCTGGACGTACGTGCAGCCCACGATCGAGCGGCGCGAGCCGGCTTAGTTGGCCATCACAACGATGTCGGCCTCGCCGGCGGGATGATCTCCGCCGTCGGCATCGTGGAGGAATACCTCGATCCGAGCCACATCGCCCCGAGCGGCGCTGAGTGCGTCCCGTCCCCGATCGAGCTTCTGCACTCCGTCCGGCCGGGTGACAACGACCAGGCACGGCTCGCTCCGCAGCACGAACACCGCGTCGGGACGGGCTGCGACCACCGCAGCGCGGTGCCGTTCGGCTCTGTGGGCCAGTAGGACGTCCACCCGGGCCCATGCCCGGCGGTCTTCGTCGGGATCGTCGATGGGATTCAGCGCGTGGTCGTTGATCTCGCGAGCCAACCGCTCGATGTCGCGTTCGATGTGATCTGGGGCGTCGCTCGACAGCGCCCACCACACCCGTTCGAGTGTGGGCGCACCCTCGGCCACAGCGATCGCTGTGGAGGTCGACGCGGTTGCTGCGGTTGCTGCTGCTGTTGTCGGGCTGGGGGCGTCGGTGATGCCGAGCCGGGTCGGTACGACGATGGTGCCGTCTTGTCGTTCGGTGTCATCGATCACGGTCGCGACCGCTCCGTGACCGCCCACCGCACCAGCGCCGGCCGGGGTCGGCCCGTCGTCATCGATGTTTCGTTTGGCGATCGCCACGATGCCGGCGCCGGCTGCGGCCAATGCGGCGCCGCCGAGGATCAACGGCAGCAGCGATCCGTCTTCGTCCTCATCACGGTCGACACCGTCGACCGCCAGTTGATCATCGATCGTCTCGACTGCGCTCGTGTCGCTGGTCGGCGGGGCCTCGGTGGTGGGAGCCGAGGTCGCAGTGGTCGTCGTCGATGCCGTGGTAGTTGTGGTCGCCTCGGTTGTGGCCGTGGTAGGGGGCGGGGTCCGTTGGGCGTTGACCAGCCCCGGAAGCGTCTGCTGAAGATAGGCGTAACCGGCCTCGCCGGGGCAGGCGGTGAGCGACACGTCCCGATGTCCCGACAGCGTGGAGAGAGTCATCGACTCGCCCGCGGCGTACCGCGACGACCCCAGGCTGTCGACGGTCACGGTGGCGTCCGGGGCGGTATCGATGTCGTAACGATCGGCCAGCGTGGCCAACAGCCAGGACATCGACGCCGAGGCCCGCTCGGTCGGAGGGGTACCGGACAGATCACCGAGGAAGCAGCACAGCTGCGAGTACCCCTGGTTCCCACCGGTGGCCGAACCGCGCACCGGACCGTCGAGGCTTCCATGGCGGGCTTCCCAGATATCGCCGAACTGGTCGACCATGAAGTTGTAGGCGATGTCGGGCCAACCCTTCTCCGGCCCGGTGTGAAAGTCGTAGATGTCCCGCAGCAGCTTGGCTACTTGGTCCTGGCTGTAGCCGTTGTTGGGAATGAGCGTGTGGTGAACCACGATCAGGCGCACGTCTTCGGGTTCGAGCGGGCCGGTGGGCAGGCGCCCGTCGCCGGCCCAGTCGGTGCGGGGTCGGATCGTGAACGAGTCTTGCCGAGCGGCCGCCCTGAGGTAGTTGGCGGCGGCCGGTATCGGCAGCCCGTAGGCGGTCAGTCCGGCCACCCCGGCCACGAAGGCGCGTCGACTCATGTTCGTACTGAACATGGAACGAAACAGTAGTGCGTCAGGGCGTTGGGGCCGGTTCATCACCCACTGCTTCGAGCAGCATCCAGCCCCTGACGCTGTTGATGAGCCAGGCCCGATGTTCTCTGGCGGCGAGCGCTAGGTCCTCGGTGCTGATCGACTCTTCGATCAGCACGCTGTCGTTGAGCAACCGTTGCCGAAAGGCGCCGGGCAGAAGGGTGCCGGTAGCCGGGGGAGTGACCCACAGGCCGGTCTCGGTCTGCATCACCACGTTGGCCCGGAGCGACTCGGTCACGTTTCGGTCCTGATCGATGAGTACGACATCGTCGACATCCAGGTGGCGGGCGGCCGCCTGGTCGTACACCGCCCGCATCGTCGTCTTGTGCGACAGGAACGGATCGTCCGGCGGAACCGGTACCGGGTCGATCAGGAGCGGCACCCTCATCGTCGCCTCCGCCGGGGCCGGCGGGTAATGGGTCAGGATCCCGACGGCTCCCAGGTGTTGGGGTTCGAGCCTCACCTGTCCGCTGTCGGACACGAGCATTCGAAGCTTGCACCCATCGTTGGACCTGAACTCGGCCAGCCGGGCCCGCACCTCCTCGGGGTCGAAGTTGAACCCGAAGAACTCGGCGCTGCGCTCGAGCCGGTCGAGGTGCTCATCGAGCAGCCACAAACCCTCGTCGTCCCGGAGCGCAGGATCGTCGGGGTCGTAGCGAAAGGTCTCGACGAGCGACAGCGGTTGGTCGGCGTGGAGGAGCACCCGGCTCTTCACCCGGGTTTCGCTCCATTCCTCTCCTGGCTTTGAGTCCCACACGATGCCTCCGCCGACCCCGTAGGTAGCTCGTCCGGCGAGGCGGTCGATCCACACGGTGCGGATGGCAACGTTCCATTCGTCGCGCCGGCCCGAGGGCGAACCGGCGGGGGAGAGCACGCCGATGGATCCGGTGTAGACACCGCGGGGCTGGGTTTCGAGCTCGGTGATGATCTCGGTGGTGCGAACTTTGGGGGCTCCGGTGATCGAGGCGGGCGGGAACGTGGCCTGGAAGATCTCCGGTAGCGATGCCTGTGTCGTCGCAGTGACGGTCGAGACAATCTGCAGCACGGTGGGGTAGTGCTCCACCTGATGGAGCTCGGGTACTTCAACCGAGCCGACCTCGGCGATCCGGCCGAAGTCGTTGCGCATCATGTCGACGATCATCGTATTTTCGGCCCGATCCTTTTCGCTTTCGACCAGTTCGGCGGGGTCGCCACCGGCCGGTCGGGTGCCCTTCATCGGCTTGGACAGCAGGCCACCGGCGGAGTCGCGGATCAGAAACAGTTCGGGCGAGGCAGAACAGACCACCGACGAACCGAGGTCGAGCAGAGCCTGGTGTTCGCCTTGCTGAGCGTCGGCCAGTTTGGCGAAGAGGCCTTCGGGGTCGCCGGCGAAGCGGGCCCCGAGCCGGAGCGTCAGGTTCACCTGGTAGGTGTCGCCGCTCTCGATGAACCGGTGCACCGACCTCACGCCGTCTTCGAAGTTCGAGCGTGAGATCAGCGGACGGCGCGGGCCCAGCCAGTAGCTGCCGCCCTTCGGGTCGGACTCAACGACCGTCTCGGGCCCGAAGATACCGAAATGAACCAGGGGTACGGTGGCGTCGCGATGGCTTCGGATCGCAGGATCGAAGGCCGGTCCGGCGTCGTAGCTGACCAAACCCACCGCCCAGTTGCCGCCCTCGACCTCAGCCTCCACCCGCTCCAGTGCCGGCAGAACCTCGTCGAGGCGGTCGGCGACGATGACGGCCCGGGGGTCGCTGAACCTGAGCCAGGCGCGTTCTGAACCGTGCTGGGCTCGGGCGAGGGCCGAGATCACCGTCGAGCTTCCGGTCAGCCGATCTCGTCGGGCATCGAGCTCTTGCGGCGCTCGATGAACGCTTTCATTTCGGCGTCGGCGTCGTCGTCGAGTTCGGGTTGGGTGTAGTCGGACAGCATCTGCTTCCACTGCTCGTTGGCTCGTTGAGCCGACGTCTTGCCCCCCTCGTCGTGCCATTGTTCGAAACTGTTGTTGTCGGCCAACGTGCTACGCCAGAACGCCGTCTCGAAGTTCTTCAGCGTGTGACCGTTGCCGAGGAAATGATCACCGTGGGTATTGGTGAGGAACGCCTCCATCGCCTGACCGTTCTCGGAGAGATCGACCCCTTTGCCGTACACCGACATCGCAGCCAGTTGGTCGCCGTCGAGCACCAGCTTTTCGAAGGAGAGGGCGAGGCCGCCTTCGAGCCATCCGGCGGCGTGGAGCACGAAGTTGGTGCCGGCCTGCACGGTCGGCAGCAGCGTGTGGGCGCTCTCGTAGGCGGCTTGGGCGTCGGGGTATTTCGAGGCGGTGAACTGACCGCCGGACCGGAACGGGACGCCGACCCGCCTGGCCAGCTCGGCCATCACGTAGATGGCGAGACCGGCCTCGGGCGTGCCGAAGGTGGGGGCACCGGTGGCCATCGACATCGAGGCGGCGAACGTGCCGAATATCACCGGCGAACCAGGCCGCACCAGCTGGCAGTAGGCCATGCCGCTCAACGCTTCGGCCAGGGCCTGGGCGGCCAGCCCGGCCACGGTGACGGGGCTCATCGCCCCGGCCAGGATGAAGGGCGAGATGATGCTGGCCTGATTGTGCTCGGCGTAGACCGTGGCGGCACCGAGCATCGTCGCGTCCCAGCGGAGCGGTGACGAGGCGTTGATCAGAGATGTGAGCACCGTGCGGTCGCCGAGGTCGCCTCCGAAGGCGATACGGCACAGCTCGACGGAGTCTTCGGCTCGCTCGGGGGCGGTGACCGATCCCATCAGTGGTTTGTCGGAGTACTTGAGGTGGGCGTACACCATGTCGAGGTGTCGCTTGTTCACCGCAACGTCGACCGGCTCACAGACGGTGCCGCCGCTGTGGTGGAGAGCCGGGATGCTGTAGATCAGCTTCACCGCATTCTCGAAGTCGTCGAGGCTGGCATAGCGTCGCCCCCGATCGAGGTCGGTGGCGAACGGGGATCCGTAGTTGGGAGCGAACACGGTTGCGTTCTCGCCGATCAGCACGTTGCGCTGCGGGTTCCGGGCGTGCTGGGTGAACGATTCCGGCGCGTTCTCCTGCACGATTTGGCGGCACAGCCCGCGAGGGAATTTCACCAGCTCTCCCTCCACCTGGGCGCCGGCCGCCTTCCATAGCTCGAGGGCGGCGGGAGTCTCCTGGAAGGCAATGCCAATCTCGCTGAGGATCGTCTCGGCGTTTTCTTCGATCTGAGCCAGGCCGGCCTCGTCGAGCACGTTGACCGGTGGCAGCGTGCGGGTCAGGTAGGCGTCGGCGACGGTGGCGGCGGCCCGCTTGGCTTGGCGGCCGGCCCGCCCGCCGCCGCTGCGCCGTCGACTGGTGCGGCCACTGGTGTCAGACATCGGTTGGCTCCTGGGGTGGTGGGGTTGGGGGTCGACGGCGACGGCGGTTCTGGGTTGAGGCTGCCGCCGCCGGCGATTCGCTGCGGTGAGGGAAGGCCATGGCATCGACGAACAGTTCCTGGAATCGCGGTTCGGTGGCCGTTTCGATCTTGGTCACCAATGTCGCCACGACCCTTTCGATCTCGGAGCGGTCGGCCTGGGACAGCAACATCCGGACCGCACCGTTTCCGGCCGAGTTGCCCGTTGAGGTCACGGCGTCAGCCCCGCGAGGACCGTTGGGCACCAGCCCGATACCGACGGCGTAGGCAGGGTCGATATGGGCACCGAAGGCTCCGGCCAGCCGGATGTCGTCGACCGAGTCGATCTTGGCGTGCTCGAACAACAGATCGATCCCGGCCCGCAGCGCCGCCTTGGCCAACTGAATGGCTCGTACATCGTTCTGGGTGACCCGCAGTTCCGCACCGCTCTCGGGCCTGTGAATCACGAAGGAGAACGTGCGGCCGTCCTCGACGATTCGGTCGCTTCGTAGGGCGAGCGAACCCTGGATCACCCCTTCGCTGTTCATGACGCCGGCGCTGAACATCTCACCGAGGATCTCGATGATGCCCGAGCCGCACACGCCGGGGATGGGCCGGGAATGGTCGAAGGTGTCGTCGTCGCTCCACACGTCTTGGCCGATCACCTTGAATCGAACGTCGAAGGTGTCGGGATCGATTCTGACTCGCTCGATGGCGCCGTTGGTGGCCCGCACCCCACAGCTCAGCTGAGCCCCTTCGAAGGCAGGGCCGGTGGGCGACGATGCGGCGAACAAGCCGTCTTCGTTGCCGAGCACGATTTCGGCGTTGGTGCCGATGTCGACGAGCAATTGGGTGGTCCGAGACCGGTGGGGGCCTTCGGCCAGGATCGCCGCAGCGGCATCGGCGCCGACGTGACCGGCGATGCACGGGCCGATGTAGACCTCGGCGTTGTCGAAGGGCAGGTCCAATGATGTCGCCGGCATCGACACTGCGTTAGAGGTTGCGAGTAGAAACGGGGCCGCCCCGAGGGGAGTTGGGTCGATGCCCAGCAGGATGTGATGCATCACCGGGTTGCCGACCATCGTGATCGACAGCATCGAGTCGGCGCCGCGCTGCGCCTCGCCGCTCAACTCGGTGACCAGTTCGGCGAGGGCGGTACGCACGGCGCTGGTGAGCTCTTCGAGCCCATCGGGGTTCATCATCACAAAGCTGACCCGGCTCATGAGGTCTTCACCGAACCGGATCTGGGGGTTCATCCGGCCGGCTGTGGCCAGGATGTCGCCGGTTTCGAGGTCTACGGCGTGGCCGGCGATCGTGGTTGAACCGACGTCGATGGCGATTCCGGTGGGGTTGTCGAAGAACCCGGGCCAGATGGCGGTGACCATCGGCGCCTCGTCGACGGTCCTGATCGCAACGGTGGCGCCGCCATCAGGCGAGGTGACCGCAGCATGGACCGAGCCGAGCAGCCGGTTGGCCACCCGGGCTCCTGGCAGATCCCATTGGGTTCGGAGAGCGTCGACTATCAAGTCGGTGGCGGTGGCATCGTCGCCGAGGACCGCCTTGGGGATCTCGAGGTAGTGCAGACGCACGGTCGGGTCGAGCGTGATGCCATCGAGATTGACCTCCTTGCGAACCACCTGACGGTTGATCTGAGATTCGGGCGGAACATCGATCACGACGTCGGTAAGCGCCTGGGCCTGGCAGCTCAGCCGATGGCCGCTCTTGAGCGGACGCTTGCCCGCGTAGTTTGCCTCGGTCGGGCCCACCGCTGAGAGGGCCGACGAGTCGACCTCGAGGGCCCACTTCCCAAACGAACCGGTGGGGGCGGTCACCTGGCACCGGCCGCAAATCCCGCGGCCGCCGCAGACCGAGTCGATGTCGACGCCCAGGCTCCGGGCCGCGGCGAGAACGTTTTCGCCCCGCTCCACTTTGGTCTCCAGCCCCGAGGGTGTGAAGACGACCCGCACCTGCTCGCCGGACATCGTGCGCTCCGGATCCTCGATCGACTACGGCCGGCGGCGGCGGCCGCCGGCCCTGCGGCCGCGTGCCCCAGCCGCAGCGTTGGGATCGCGGTTGGCCATGATCCAGGCGGCGCAGTCTTTGTCGTTGCCGGCCAGCACGTCGGCGGCGGCGATCGCCTGTTTCACCTCGGTGTGGAGGGGATTCATGATGGCGCTGGTCATGCCGTTGGACATCGCCATGGACAGGAACGTTCCGGTAATGGCGTGGCGGTTGGGGAGACCGAAGCTCACGTTGGACGCACCACAGGTGGTGTTGACGTGCAGCTCTTCCTTGAGGCGGCGGAGGAGGGCGAAGACCTGACGGCCGGCGGTACCCATCGCCCCGATGGGCATCACGAGCGGATCGACCACGACGTCGCTGGCCGGGATCCCGAAGTCGGCGGCCCGGTGCACGATCTTCTTGGCGACCTCGAACCGCACGTCGGGGTCTTCGGAGATGCCGGTTTCGTCGTTGGAGATCGCCACCACGGCGGCGCCGTGCTTGGCCACGAGTGGCAGCACCCGCTCGAGCACCTCGTCTTCGCCGGTGACAGAGTTGATCAGCGGCTTGCCCTCGTAGACCTCGATGCCGGCTTGGAGCGCTTCGATGATGCTGCTGTCGATGGCGAGCGGTACGTCGGTGACGCCCTGCACCAGCTGGATGGCCTTGGCCAGAAGGGCCGGCTCGTCGGCCAGCGGAATGCCGGCGTTGACATCGAGCATGTGGGCACCCGCCTCGACCTGAGCGATGGCGTCGGCTTCGACCCGGCTGAAGTCTCCCGCCTTCATCTCTTCGGCGAGGAGCTTGCGGCCGGTGGGATTGATGCGCTCGCCGATCATGACGAATGGGCGATCGAACCCGATCACAACTTCCCTCGTGGCCGAACTGATCACGGTTTCGGTCATTGCGTATCTCCTTCGGGCTTGAAGCCGTGGTTTTCGACGTACTGGTTGAGGACCTCGAGCGTGAAGTGACCGTCGAGTTCGGCGGCCAGGGCTTCTGCCTCGGCGGCGGGATCGTCGCCGGCGGGCCGGCTCTCCCGTCTCACCTCGCCGATGTAGCTCGACGCTTCGGTGAGTCCGGCCTTCATGGCCGCACGGTCGACGGCGGTTTCGAAACGCTTCTTCATCGGGAACTGATGCTTGTTGCGACCCTCGATGCCGTTGACGTGGGTGGGGATGTCTCGCCACAGGATGGTGACGAGTTGGTTGGAGGTACGGCGGCGGGACACGGCGCCTACGCGGATGCCTTCTGGCGGCGCTCGGTGACCATGCTCTTGGCCATCTCCGACGCGACGGCGGCGTCACGACAATAACCGTCGGCACCGATGGCCTCGCCGAATTCTTCGTTCAGGGGAGCGCCGCCGACGAGGATGATGTACTCGTCGCGCAAGCCCTTCTCGATCATCGTGTCAATGACAACCTTCATGTAGGGCATGGTGGTGGTGAGCAGAGCCGACATACCGAGGATGTCGGGCTTGTGCTCTTCGAGTGCTTCGAGGTACTCGTCGACGTCGGTGTTGATGCCGAGGTCGATCACTTCGAAACCGGCACCTTCGAGCATCATGGCCACGAGGTTCTTGCCGATGTCGTGAATGTCGCCCTTCACCGTGCCGATCACGACCTTGCCGACCGATTCGGCGCCGGTCTCGGCTAGCAGGGGGCGAAGGATCGCCATGCCGGCCTTCATTGCATTTGCGGCGAGGAGCACCTCGGGCACGAAGAGGATGCC
>JABDJU010000251.1 GCA_013003325.1 Acidimicrobiales bacterium | reverse complement strand
GAGCAGGGGGTCGGTGCCGACCAGCTCAGCGGAACTATCCAGAACGACATTCTCAAGGAGTTCATGGTTCGGAACACCTACATCTACCCGCCCGAACCGAGCATGCGGATCGTCGCCGACATCATCGAGTACACCGCCGAACACATGCCCCGGTACAACAGCATCAGCATCTCGGGCTACCACATTCAAGAGGCCGGCTCGACCGTCGACCTGGAGCTGGCCTACACCCTGGCCGACGGCGTGGAGTACGTGCGCGCCGCTTTGGCCAAGGGCCTCGACATCGATGCCTTCGCCGGACGATTGAGCTTCTTCTTCAACATCGGCATGGATTTCTTCATGGAGATCGCCAAACTTCGGGCCGCCCGGCTTCTCTGGACCGAGCTGATGAGCCAGTTCAACCCGCGCAATCCTCGCAGTTCGATGCTGCGCACCCACTGCCAAACCAGTGGGGTTTCGCTCACCGAACAAGACCCGTACAACAATGTCGTACGGACCACGATCGAAGCGCTGGCCGGCGTGTTGGGCGGCACCCAGAGCCTTCATACCAACAGCTTCGACGAGGCGCTTGGGCTACCCACCGAATTCAGCGCCCGCATCGCCCGCAACACCCAGCTGATCTTGGCCGAAGAGACCGGCATCACCCGCACCGTCGACCCGCTCGGCGGGAGCTACTACGTCGAGCGGCTGACCGCCGACCTGGCCCAGCGGGCCCGGGTTCACATCGACGAGATCGAGGAGCTCGGAGGTATGACAAAGGCGATCGATGCCGGACTCCCCAAGCTCAGGATCGAAGAAGCCGCCGCCCGCCGGCAGGCGCGAATCGACCGCGGCGACGACGTGGTGGTGGGGGTCAACAAGTACGTCGTCGACGACCCCGAGCGGGTCGACGTCCTCAAGATCGACAACACCGCTGTCCGCCACGCTCAGATCGCCCGGCTCAATCGGACCAGAGCCGAGCGCGACGACGCCGCCACGCAGGCATCGTTGACCGCACTGACCGAAGCGGCTCGGGGCGAGGGGAACCTGCTCGCCGCCTGCGTCGAGGCGGCTCGTCTCCGGGCGACGGTCGGGGAGATGAGCGACGCGATGGAGTCAGCCTTCGGCCGGCACGCCGCCGAGACTCGTACCATCTCCGGTGTGTACCGCGACAGCTACGACGGCGACGAACACTTCATGCGGGTTCTCGCTAAGGCCGACGCGTTCGCCGCCGAGGCCGGGCGCAGACCCAGGATGCTCGTGGCCAAAATGGGCCAAGACGGCCACGACAGAGGCGCCAAGGTGATCGCAACCGGGTTTGCCGACCTCGGATTCGACGTCGATGTCGGACCGCTGTTCCAGACACCGGCCGAAGTGGCACAGAGCGCGGTCGACAACGACGTGCACGTGGTTGGTGTGTCGAGCCAGGCCGCCGGCCACAGCACGCTGGTCCCCCAGCTCATCGCCGAACTGGCCAACCTCGGAGCCGGCGATATCAAGGTTGTGTGCGGCGGCGTTATTCCACCGGACGACTACGACGAACTCACCTCCGCGGGCGTGGCGGCAATATTCGGACCGGGCTCGAACATCGTGGACTCCGCCGAAGAGGTTCTGGGCCTCCTGGCGTGAGCGCTCCGGCCCCGATTGTCGAACTCGTCGCTGGCGTCCGAAGCGGTGACCGTCGCTCCCTGGCGCAGGCGATCACCCTGGTCGAGAGTGCCAGCGACAGCGATCTGCATCCCAAGATCGAGCTGCTGAATTTGATGTGGTCCCGGCCGATGGCGGGGACCGTGCGTATCGGCATCTCGGGAACCCCCGGTGTTGGGAAGTCCACCCTGATCGAGGCGCTCGGCACACGGCTGATCGAACGAGGCCATCGGCTCGCGGTGCTGGCCGTAGATCCCACCAGCGCCCGAAGCCGGGGCTCGATCCTGGGCGACAAGACCCGTATGCCCACCCTCGCCACATCGCCCGATGCATTCGTTCGCCCCTCGCCCGCCGGGTTCGGCCTCGGGGGCATTGCCGCCTCCACCGCGTCATCGATCACGGTGTGCGAGGCCGCGGGCTACGACATCGTTTTCGTCGAGACGGTTGGCGTCGGCCAGAGCGAAACCGCGGTGGCCGGGGTGACCGACCTCTTTCTGCTCCTCCACTCGCCAGGCGGGGGTGACGAGCTCCAGGGCATCAAGCGGGGTGTGATGGAACTGGCCGACTGGGTGGCGGTCACCAAGGCCGACGGCGATCTCCTGCCTGCTGCCAAGCGGGCCGAGAGCGAGCTGAAGATGGCCCTCCAGCTGATGAGGCCCAAGCCGGGCCGCGATACCACCTCGGTCTCGCTGTGTTCAGCTGTCGCCGGCGACGGCATCGACCAACTGATCGACGGACTGCTGGCGCTCCATGGCCGCCTTGCCGACTCCGGCGAAGTAGCCGAGCTGCGTCGTTCCCAGGCCCTTCAGCAATTCCGGTCCGCCTATGAGGAAGGCCTCACCGAACGGCAGGCCCCAAACGGATTCGACGAACTGGCCAGCCGGGCACCCTCCCCCGTGGGGGCGGCGTACCTTGCCCTTCATGAGGTCAGCCACGTCAGCGAGCTGAACGCCGTCACGCTGTTCATCGGGGACATGGAGCGGTCGATCCGCTTCTATCAGGTGCTCGGACTCGAGCTGGTCTTCGGTGGCTCCGACGCTCCGTTCTCAACCATGAAGCTCGGAACCAACTTTGTGAATCTCGAACACAACTCAGCCGCAACACCGGTACGTCGATGGGGTCGCCCGATTCTCTTCGTGCACGATCCCGACCGGGTTCACGCTGCAGCAATCGAAGCTGGCTACGAACCGCACGACCCGCCGGCCGACGCTCCCTGGGGAGAACGGTTCTTCCATATCGACGACCCGGACGGCCACGAGGTGAGCATCGCCCGCCCACTCGCTCCCCCGCCCGATGAGTGATCGGAACCGAATTAGAAAGACGACACGATTCGTTTGATCTCGGCATAGGTGTGATCCCACGACGTGGGCTCGTACGTCGCAGCCTCGCGCCGGGCCAACGCCAAGGCCTCTTCGCCGTTGAGCTCGACCATCAGGTTGAGCAACTCCGCCGGGGCATCGGGATGGAAGTGGCGAACCGCACCCGGAGCAATTTCGGGCATGCTCGCCGCATTGCTGCACAAACAGGGCACGCCTCGGGACACACTCTCTGCGATCGGGATTCCCCAGCCCTCGAAGAAGCTCGGGAACACCGTGTAGCGACAGTGATCGTAGAGCCAGGCAAGCTCGCCATCGGTGGCGTCGTGGAGGAACACGAACTGGGGCGAGACCTCGGGGTCGTCGGTCATCAGCCCGTAGACGTCGTCTGTGCGCCAACCCCGTCGCCCCACGATGACAACCGGCGGCAACGCCAGGTTCCGACGCTCAGCTTGTTTGTAGACGTAGTACAGCAGCGCATGATTCTTCTTGGCTTCGATGGTGCCGACGCACAGCACGAAGCCATCGCTTGTCGAGGCGGGAAGCTCCGGTTCTCTGGGCTCGGCCCGACCGAAGACATCGCCTTCCCGCACCACCTCGATCGGGAGGTCGGCGTGGCCGAGGCTGGCACCCCAGCGCCGCAGATCATCAGCGGTGTTGTTCGAGACCGCCACCAGCGCCGCCGCCTGAGGGAGCACCGCGGTGAAGTAGTCCAGAAACGACGACGAATTGCCGGCCAGGTGAGGGTGGGTGACCGGTCCGAGATCGTGAACCAGCTGAGCGACCTTGACTCCAGAGGCAGTGGCGTCGGTGACGAAGCGAATGAAGTTCGGGTCCCACCACTCGCCCCAGCCGATCAACAGCACATCGCCCGGCTCGAGGCAGTACTCGACCACACCGCCCAGGCGCTCGGGCCCCAGCCGGTTCCGGAGCCGCTCGAGTTGCCGCCGCACGGCGGGGACCGGCACTCTCATGGCCCTGCCCAGCCCGCGGGCGAGACGTTCACTCCACCAGGTCGCACCATGGTGAGGCTGCACATAGTGCACTCCGCCCTCGCGATGGAATCGATCGAGATCGACCAGCGCCAACGCCTGCTGGCCCGAGACCCACGAAACGAAGACCGGCTCCTGCGTAGGAGTGGCGTCGGCAGCGAAGCGGCGAGCGATTTCATCCATCACCCTCGGGATGCCGGTGAGTTCGCCGGGCCAATGCACCAGCTGGGTGACGTCCACGACGACTCGGGGCATCCCCGAACGCTAGCCGAAGGGTCGAGTCCGGTCGGGCACGCCGATCGGACGAGAGCTGGTCCTACTCGGCGTCTTGTTGTGGCTTGCTCCAGGTTGAGGCGCTTGGGTGCTGTGACCACGCCCGAACCTGATCGATGAGTCGCTGAACCTGAACCGCCTGATCATCCATCAGGTCGGAAAAGGGGTCGCCTCCGAAATCCCTGAGATCGCCCAAGAATCCCATTCGGCATCGGACTTCACGGGCGGTGACGGGCCGGATTGCTGAGGTCGGGGTGATGCGAGGACGGAACATGTCCTCGATATCGGCACGCCGGGGCATCCCCTCGATAGGCCCTCCGATCGTTGCCGGCGGGAAGAACTACCGCCGGGCATTCTTACCCAGTGATGCCGGCCCGGCGGCGAAATTCAGCTGACTCGCTGAAGGCGAGCACGACCTCTCCTCGTTCAACCCCCAGAGCGAGAATGCCGAGCCAGTATTCACGTCCGGCTCGGTCGGGCTGACGACCCAGGACATTCTGGTACACCTGCTCCAAGAAGGGCGCGTCGGCAAGACTGCCGTACCTCGAGAGGAACTCGGGACTGTGGGCGAAGTAGGCCGCGATTGCTGCGGTCGGCACGGATCCGCCCGTCCAGTAGTCAAACCCGGCCCGGTCGGGCTGGCGCTGAAACACAGCCAGGTAGAGCCGGGCGATCGTTGCGTCGCGGCCGGTCGCCGAACGGTATGTGTGGCTGACATCGATCGGCCCGCCCTGTCCATTCGGGAGGGGCGCTTCTACCATGCTTTGACCCTTGTCGCCCTTCTTCGCGCCGGCGCCGAAGGTGATCACGATGGTGTCGACCACAGTGTCGTCGACGGTGACGAACTCGATGAGAGCACCTTCGGGCGACACGGTCAGTCTCGACGCCCCGTGGTTTGCCGCATACCGCTTGCGCGCCCCCGGAGTGCCGGCACCGAGCCACCCTATGGGGGCTCCACCGAGGCCGTTGACGACGTAGTGAACACCGTCGACCTGCCAGTGCTCATAGCGATGCCAGTGCCCGGCGAAGCTGACGTCGATGCCCCATTCACCGAATGGCCAGCGGATACCCATGTGGGGTCGACCCGATACGTAGGGCGCATAGTGGTGCACGACGAACTTGAACGGGGCATCGGAGGCCGCCGACGCCCGTTCGAGCCACCGTGCCTGCTTGGAGCCCACCAGGTGGCCGTCTGGTTCGAGGTAATAGTCGTCGAGCACAAAGGCGTGCAGCGGCCCGATTCTGACGTCGTAGTAGCGACCGTTGCCGGGCAGATCGAACGTATCGTGCCACGCTCCCGTGGTGCCGCCGCGGCCATCGGCCCTCAGAAGTGGCGTCCCGGGATCGCCCCAGTCGTGGTTACCCAGCGAAGGATAGAACGTCGCGGAATCGACGAACCGCCGGTAGTAGTCGACCACCCGCCGCTGCAGGATCTTGTAGGTGTCAGCTCCATCTCCGCTGTAGACATTGTCCCCCATCGTGAAGATCGCCTCCGGGTTCCAGCCATGGATCAGATCGGCCACAGCTTGCTCGGCGGGATCGCCACTGCCGTAGTCACCGAGCAGCGCGACCACCACCGCCTGAGGATGGCCACGGATCAACTCGGCGTCGGCGGCTGAAACGGTGCCATCGAAGAGGCCGAGTACTCCCACGGTTCCGGCCGCCGCCGTACCGCGAAGGAATGCCCGCCTGCTGCTCCCCACCGACGAGGAGTCTAAGGGTCTGGTTCTGGATCTGCTAGCTCGTGCGCACGCTCTGGGTGTAACAGCTCCTCTTCGAGATCATCGACCCGCTGGACGCCCGGGACGAACTCGGCCAGCGCGATCCTGATCGCGGCGGCCGCCGGAACCGACAGCAGCGCACCCCAGATCCCGGCCACGGTGGCGCCCACCGCCAACGACAGCAGGATCGTGACAGGGTGGAGCTGTACCGCCCGGCCCAGCAGCAGCGGGGCGAGAAGGTTCCCCTCGAGTTGCTGCACGGCGAGAACCACCACGACGACGATCAGCGCCGTGGTCAGCCCATTGGTCGCCAACGCCACCGCAGCTGCCAGAACCCCGGCGAGCGTTGCACCCACGACAGGAATGAACGCACCCAAGAAGGTGAGCAGGGCCAGGGGAACGTACAGCGGCACGCCGAGGATCGCCAACGCCACTCCGATCAGAACACCGTCGACCAAGCCGGTGATGCCGACCCCTCGCAGGTAACTCGCGGTGGTGACCCAGATCTCGTTGCCGGCCCGGTTGAGGCGCTCACCCCGCTCGGCGCCGACCAGGGCGCTGAGGTACTGAGGGAACCGGTCGCCGTCCCTGCAGATGAAGAACAGCACCGTCAGGGCGATGAAGAGCCCGGAGAATGCGTTGGTGGCGAATCCGCCGACATTGGCTGCCACGTCGGCGTTCAGAAGGCCGGACTCGGTGACCCAGTCGGCCAACTCCTCGTCGAGGTTCTCGAGGCGTTCGGACTCGATGTTGAACGGTGCCTTCTGCAGCCGATCGGCGAAATCTTCGATCGCTTCGGTGGCTCGATCCCTGATCTCGGGTGCCTCGCTGACGACCTGTCCGACCACGAACGAGGCGGCCATCGTGAGCAGGAGCAGCGCCCCGATGAACACGATGGCGGCGGCCAAGGTACGGGGGACACCGACATCGCGAAGCCGGCCGGTCAGGGGCTGGAGCACGCTGCCGATGAGCAGCGCCGTGATGATCGCCAGCGCCACCGGCCGCACCTGGAGGAAGCCCAGGTAGCCGATGTAGGCAACCGCGGCAACGGCGAGAATCCTCAAACACACAACCCCTGCGGTCTCGAGGAAGGCGGTGTCGGCGCCGCCTGGGATCATCGGAGCACGGCGCCGCGCCTTCCGACCGGAGCTGGGGGCCGGAGTCGTCACAGCTCAAGAATGGCAGAAACCACCGCCACAGTTGGGCAACTCCGCAATCTCGCCGAGCGACCAAACCTCACAAGCCTCACTTGGGTTTGACCGGCCGCTAGCGTTCGAGGGTGATCAATTCGCTCTACATCAATGCGGTGCAGAAGTCGCGCCAGATCCTGGCTCGTGTCGGCGCCCTCGCGTGGTTGGATCGTCACGTCGATCGTCGCCCGATGCACTGGCTCCGGTCGCAGTTCGCCGTGTACTCGATCGAAGACCTGGTTGCGCTCGACACGCCCTGGTGGACATACAAGGCCATCGATGAGGTGGAGTCCTGGCTGGAACAGCGGCCGAAGACCGTTGTGTTCGAATGGGGTTCTGGAGCATCGACCGTGTGGCTCCAGAAGCGGGCCACGAGCGTGACCAGCGTCGAACACGATGAGACCTTCTCATCGATCGTCCAGCCCTACCTTGGCGACAATTCCACGCTGTTGGTGCGCCCCGGGGTCAGCTCAGAACATCCGCGGATCGGCAGCGCCAAACGAGGTTTCACCCAGCTCGATTTCACCGCCTATGTAGAGGCCATCGATGAGGTCGAGGGCAAGTTCGATCTGATCGTGATCGACGGGCGAGCCCGCAGTGTCTGCCTCGAGCGCGCCACGTCGCGCCTCAACGACGGAGGCATCATCGTGTTCGACAATTCGCATCGACGTCGCTACCAAGACGCACTGGGCGGGACCCACCTCCGACTCTCGCGGACGCGGGGTCTGACCCCTGCATCCCCTTACCCGACTGAAACCTCACTGCTCCGACGCTGAGGCCCGGGCGAGAGAGGTCCTGAACGAGCGACCAGCTTCGGTGAAGATCACACCCACGGCGACAGTCGCGATCCACGCGATGTCGTCGATCGCTGCTACGAGGATTCCGACCGCCGCCGGCAGATCGACCAGCGTGGCAGTGATCCCGGCAAGGACCTCACGGAGCCCGATCCCGCCAGGGAAGAAGCCGGCGGCCGACGACAGGGCTCCGACCGCGACCAACGCAAGCGCCGATCCACCTGGATCGAACCCCAGCGCCCACACGAGCAGCACGTAGCGAGCGGCCAGAGCGACCACCAGGCCGCCTGAAGCCAGCGCTACGACCATCCAGTCATGCACCGACCCTCCGAGCCGGATCGAACCGATTGCGCTCAAGGCCAATGTGACGATGGCCGCCAGCAGAACGGGCCACGCCGACCACGAGCCGCGCCACAGCAGTGTCGGAGCGGCACAGAGAAATGACAATCCAAGCCAGGCCAGCGCGCCGACACCGGTCGTTCCGGCTGCCCCCTTGGTGTCGGCCCCCCGATCGACAAGATCGGCGGTTCGCACCACGACCGCGCCAGGAACCGGCAGCAGGTTCGCTGCCGAACCCAACAATGTGATTCTGACCGCGTCCCGCCAGGGAATCCGAATGCGGATCAGCTGTGCTTGTGCCCGATAGCTCTGAGCGTTGGCGACCAGGGTGGTCGGGGCGAGAAGCACGGCGAGGATCCCCGGCACGACTCTGATATCGGCGACCCGCTCGGAAGGAAACCTGGCGATCGCGACCACCAGCATCGCCAGGAAGAGCACGCCGAGAGCCATGAGCTGGCGGGGTGTGAATTCGTGGCGTCGAACCTTGCCGAACCACATCAAGATCCGCCGAATCGTCACCGACCAACGCTAGCCGCCGGGGGGCGGCGGAAGGCACCTCTGTTGTGCACCCATTTCAGCCGGGCCGCTGCTCGCCACAACTACTGTGGCGCGATGCACCTCGTGGTGATCTCCATCTGCAAGGACGAAGAAGCCACCATCGGAGAGGTGCTCGATCGGATTCCCGATTCGATTCAGGGCGTCACCTCGATCCAGAAACTCGTCGTGAGCGACGGGTCGGTCGATCGAACCGCCGACATCGCCCGGGCACACGGCGCTCACGTGATCGAGGGTCGCACCCAGCGGCGGCTCGCGTTTCGGTTTCAGCAAGCCATCAACGTGGCGCTCGACATGGGTGCCGATGTTGCGGTGAACATCGACGGCGACCTGCAGTTCGATCCGGGCGACATTCCGACCCTGGTCGAACCGATCGTCTCAGGCCGAGCCGGGTTTGTGGCCGCCGACCGATTCACCGACGCCGAGACCGGACGCATGCGCAAGCCCGAGAACATGCCAACCGGCAAATACCTCGGAAACCGTCTCGGCGCCCGCGTGGTCGGCGCCCTGTCCGGACAGTCATTCAACGACGTGACCTGCGGATTCCGGGCCTACTCGCGCGGCGCGATGCTGTCGTTGAACATCAACACCAAGTTCACCTACACCCAGGAGTCGTTCCAGATCCTGGCCCAGAGCGGCACCAGCATCGAGACCATCCCCACTGCCGTGACCTACTACCCGGGCCGACGGTCACGGGTCGTCACCAACATCGGAACCTTCGTCGCCACGAGTGCACTGAACATCCTGCGCAGCTACCGCGACTTCGCACCGCTCAAGTTCTTCCTAGCCCTTGGGATTCTGCCGTTCCTGGGGGGCTTGGCCGGGCTCGGCTTCGTCGGCATCCACTGGCTCGACACCGGACGGACATCTCCGTATACAACGCTCGGGATTCTCGGCGGGTATTTCTTTTCGCTCGGCCTTCTTCTCCTGGTGGTCGGCTTGGTGGCCGACATGCTGGTTCGGTCGGCCAGGAACCAAGAGAAGATCCTCCGACTGCTCAAGGAGGATCGATATGAGCGATCTCACACTCCACGGTCGCGGCCCGAATCCGGCGAACTACCGCTGGAGCGGCCAACCAGGCTAGATCCCTAGCAAACCAGGCGATGCGTGCCATGCTCGTACCGGTGATACACCGGGGCGTCCACACCACTCGATCAGACGGGAGC
>JABDJU010000238.1 GCA_013003325.1 Acidimicrobiales bacterium | reverse complement strand
GAGTGCATCGACACCGCGTATGTGCTGGAGGATGAGTTGGGGGTGGCGCTCGCCCCGGTTGTAGTGAACGCGGTCGCCGAGCCGGTGCGAGGTCTCGTGTCGGCGCTGCGCAACACCAAACTGCCGGCCCCCTCACGGGAGGCGGTGGAGCGGCGAATCGAACGGACCCGGGTCCAGACCGCCCAGCTCACCCGGCTGGCCGAAGGTCTGCCCCTCCCGCAGATTCACCTGCCGGACCTGCTGACCGCACGACTCTCGCTCGACCACATCACGCGTTTGGCCGCCTGCTACGAGGTCAACAATGGCTGACGCGACGGTACAGAGCCGAGTCGACGACACCGTTGATCACACACCGCCGACCGTCGACGCCGTGGTGCTGCTCGGCGCCGGCGGTGTCGGCAAGACCAGCACATCGGCGGCACTCGGAATCGCCGCCGCTCGTCGCGGCAGGCGGGTGGTGGTCCTCACCGTCGATCCGGCCCGGCGGTTGGTCGAAACCCTCGGCCTGAGTTCGACCTACCCGTCTGAAGTGGTGGAGATCACCGGGATCGGCGGGTTTCGAACCGGGACGCTCCACGCCACGATGCTCGATCCCGGCCACACCCTTACCGGGCTGGTCGACGAGTTTGCACCCTCGCACGCACGCGCCACTGCGATTCACCGAAACCGGCTCTTCCAGAGCTTGGTGGGATCTCTGTCGGGGCTCAGCGAGTACATGGCGGCCGAACGATTCCGCCAGCTGATACGCGATCCCCGCTTCGATCTGGTGATCGTGGACACACCGCCAGCTCAAAACGGGGTCGACGTTCTCGATGCTCCCAACCGTCTGACCGACCTGCTCGACCATCGTCTCTACCGCACCCTGCTCGCCCCGAGACGGGGGGTTCTTCGTACGCTCAACGCCGCAACCCATCTCGCCGCCCGGGCCATCGGAAGGGTCGTCGGCGCCACGCTGCTCTCCGACGTGATCGAGTTCTTCGCACTGTTCGAGGGCATGGACCGGGGGTTCGCCGACCGGGCCGCCGAGGTGGACGCCCTGCTCACCTCGGCCCGAACCCATTTTCTCCTGGTCAGCACGGCCCGGCCCGAACCCCTGCAGACGGCCACATGGATCAGCGATCAGCTCGGCGACCGCACCATCAACCCGGAGGCGATGGTCATAAACCGCAGACTCACCGAGGTTCCCCCACCAACGACATCAATGCCCGAACCGATCAGAAGAGCACTGAACGAGCACAACGCGGTGGCCGAGAGCGAATCTGAGGTGCTTCGCTCGATGTCGGTCAGTCGCGGTCATCGACTCGTGACAATCCCCGACGCACAACACGAGGATCCGCTGGGCGTTCTGGTCGAGATGTCAGAGCACCTCTGAGCACGGGGCCTTCGTCGAAGTCGGGTTGGGGAGATTTGAACTCCCGACCTCCTCGTCCCGAACGAGGCGCGCTACCAACCTGCGCCACAACCCGTGTTGTGTGACCCCAGGCTAACTGCCCAGGCCTTCGAATAGGGTGCCATTTTCGAGCAGAGTTGAAGCCAGGGACCGGACCCGCAGCGGGTCGAGAGGCTTCACCAACCAGCCATCGGCCCGGGCTTGCTGAGCGATGTAGGTATCGGATGCCTTGTCGAGCAACAGGGCGACGGGCCTCCTGTCGAGCCGGTCCATGCCCTCTTCCTGTCGCAGCGCCAGGCATGACGCGACGCCGCCCATATTCCCGATCTGGAGGTCGAGGATCACCAAGTCAGGGTCTTTTTGCTCAACGACCGGCACCACGTCGTGGCCGTTGCGGACCCGGTAGACGCTCGTATCGTCGCTGGCCAGCGCAGCATCGATCGAGGCAAAAAGCTCATCTGAGTCCGTTGCGAGCAGCACGTCGGTCACGTGCGGAGGTTACCAGCCATCGCAGTAGCATGTGGCCTGACATCGCCCGGCGACGACGTCCAATTCTGGAGGCCATCGTGCTCGAAATCGACATTTTAGAGAACGAGGACTACACCCTCATCCAGCCCTCGGGGGAGCTCGATGCCTACACCGTCGGGACCTTTCGCGAGGCTTTGGCTCGCTTGGCTGACCAAGGAGATCTCCTGATCGATCTCTCGCAGGTGTCGTTTATGGATTCGGCCGGCCTCGGAGCGCTGATCGGTGGCATCCGTTTGTCGCGAGAAGCCGAACACGCCGTGGCGGTGGCCTGCAACAAGCCCCAGCTCGTCCGCCTACTGCACACCACCGGGTTCGACCGCATCGTGCCCGTGTCGGACAGCCTCGAGGAGGCCGAAGACGCGCTCCTCGCACCAGACGACGAGTAACGCCCGCGTGAACGCGGTCACCGGCGTCACGGCCGAGTACAGCCGACGGCGGCTCATCTACGCCATCGTCATCGGCGGCACGATCACTTCGTTGGCGCTTGGCGCCCGCGCCACCTACGGGCTCTTTCTCGATCCGGTCGTCGACACGATCGGCACCGGCCGAGCGCCGTTCTCGCTCGCCATCGCGGTTCAGGCCATCGTATGGGGGGTAGCGCAACCGATCGCCGGGGCCGTCGCCGACCGATTCGGCACCGCTCGGGTGTTGGCCGCTGGCGGAATCGCCTTCGCCGGCGCCCTGCTGCTGATGTCGACCGCTACCGGCTCCGGTGTCGTGATGCTGTCGGCCGGGTTCTTGGCCGGTCTTGCCATCGCCGCCGCCAGTTTCGCCGTGGTGCTTTCTGCGGTGGGGCGAATGGCGCCCCCGGCCCGTCGTTCGCTCGCCCTGGGCGTGGTGAGCGCAGCGGGATCGATCGGTCAGTTTGTGCTGATCCCGATCACCCAGGGCCTCATCGACTCGTTCGGATGGCAGAACGCGGCGGTCGTGCTCGGCGTGGTGTCCCTCGCCATCGTGGCCCTCGCCCCGGGACTTCGAGGCCGGGCCGTCGATCAACAGTCGGCGGCTGAAACCGCGGCCGGACGACCGCTGGCCGCCGATCTCCGCCGGGCGGCGTCGAGCCGCTCGTATCTGCTACTCAACCTCGGGTTCCTGGTGTGCGGGTTCCATGTCACGTTCATCGGAACCCACCTCCCGTCCTACGTGGGTGAGATCAACATTCCCAAGGCCGCAGCGACGACGGCCCTCAGCCTCATCGGCCTCTTCAACGTGTTCGGCTCGTTGTTGGCTGGCTGGCTGGGCGACCGCTTCCACAAGGCCCGGCTGTTGGCGGTGCTCTACGGCCTGCGAGCCGTCGCGATCACGGCGTTCATGCTGGCCCCGGCATCGACACTGAACACGGTGCTGTTCGGAGCGGCGATCGGGACGCTCTGGCTATCGACCGTGCCGCTCACCTCCGGAC
>JABDJU010000224.1 GCA_013003325.1 Acidimicrobiales bacterium | reverse complement strand
GAACTCGCCCGCTCAGTACCTGCAGGCCGCGGTTCTGGGAGAATTCGCTCGTGGCACCGAGGACCGGGTCGGTCGCGGTTGCGGTGACTTCGGCGACCCCGGCGCTGGGGATGTTGATCGTGAAGTTGCCTGCACCATCTGCGGTTCCACTGGCCAGGAACTCGATTCCCTCACCGTGAGGCAGGGGCACACTCGGTTCGGTTTCCCCTAAACCGGCTTGGGCCCGGAAAAGCTCCACCACACAGTTGGCACATGCGGTGCCTGACACGTCGACGGTGCCGGGCGGGCCGGCGCTTATGCCGGTCAGTACCGGGAAGTCGAGAAAGGCGTTGCCAGAGGTGGGTGTGAGCCCTCCGTCGTTCAAGGTGATGCCGTCGCCGTTGATGAAGTTGTCCGTCGTGGCGATGTAGTTGTCGATGCCCAGCCCGTCGTTGTCGATGAAGTGGTTGCGGGAGATGACCGCTCGGGCTGCGACTCGGCCCTGGGCGGTGTTCTCACCGGCGATCGTCACCCCGGGGCCGTTGTTGAACTGGAAGACATTGCGGCGAACGATGGCGTCGAGATCACCGACTCGGACACCACCGCTCTGACCGCTGGCGTCGCCGCAGTCGTCGAAGGTGTTGTCCTCGATGACCACGCCGGTCTGGAAGGTGTCGACGCAGTAGTCAGCAACCCCGTAGATGCGGTTTCCGCTCACGATCATCCCCGGTGATGTGACGAGCGCATTGAAGCCGTCTTGACCAGCCTCTCCCATCTCGTTCCCGCTGACGATTGCGCCGGGGCTGTCGCTGAGGTTCACCAGCACGCTTCCTGCCGCTCGCAGATAGCTGTTCCGCACTGCAACGTTGGGCGCAAACGCGCTCGACACGAACCACGATGCGTTGCTGGGGTCGGCTGTGCCCGTCGTCGGGTCGAGGGTTCCAGCCGCGATTCCGTCAACGACGACATCGGGTATGTTGCCGCCGCTGGTCCCGAGCACTTGAACCGGAACGGCGGTGAACCCGCTGCCGACGTGGACATCGCGCACTTGGCCGCGGGCCGGGATCAGCGCACCGTTGGCCTGAAACTGGACGGGTTGATCACGGATCTGGAGTTCGGGTCGATCAAGGCTGGGCAAGGTGGCCCCCGACGTGCCGACCGGTGTTCCTGCGTTGGTTGAGATCGAGCCGGGATTCGGCTCGACCACCGAGCCGTCGGGGGCGTAGGCGGTACCGTCGATCACCGAATCGGCGTCCGACATCACGATGGCGCTCGATCCGGTCACGGCCCACCACGATGCCGCTCCTGCGGAAGCGTTGGTCGGCACCATCGGCACGAATCGCATCGCATTGGGCCCCACAACGGCGTTTGCGTTCGTCACGAATTGGCGCAGCGAGCCCTGGATCGATCCGGGATCGGTATTGATTACGACGTTGAAACTGAAGCCGAAGTCAGCGGCCGCCGAACCGGCCGGGATGAGTGCCAGGTGATCGGCCTGCAGCAGGTCGCTGGCTGCGGTGTCGTCCCCGAGGGGGTCGACGCCGCCGTAGACCGGGCCGGCGGATGCGGTCAGCGGTAGTGCGGTATCGATCAGTGAGCCGGCCGGGCCGTAGGTTTGTTCCGCGACCGCCGACCCGACCCCGGTCGTGCCCGTCGGCGGCGCCACATCGGTGGAATCGACACTGACCCAGTAGGAGCTGGTCGCGTTCAGCGACCCGGCGGTGATCATGCCGCCTCCGTCGGTCACGAAAGTTCCCAAGAAGGTGTCACCGGCATCGGGCAGGTTCGGGGTGGTCCCGTTGTCTTCCCACAGGTGGACATCGACGGCGGGGGCAAAGGGATGGTTGGCGTCGCCGATGGCCCCGGTTACGCCGTCGCCCGAAACATCGACAAAGACCCGAACCTCTATCTCGTCCGGACCCATCGCCGACACGAAAAGCGCGCCGGCAAAGATCGATGATAAGAGCGCGGCGAGTGCACCGGCGGTCACGGCGACGAGGCGCCAGCCGTAGAGTCCTGCCCGAAGACGCCCAGCCATCGCTACCTCGTCGCGACGAGTTTGGGCGCAGCGGTGCGGCGGGTCTTGGCGTGGGGAAGACGCAGGGTGCAGCGGGTGTTCGAGCCCACGCTGTCGCAGTCGAAGGAGCCCCCGAGAGCAGGGGCGATCATGCGGCCGATGATCAGAAGAAGAGACGTGTCCGGTTCGAGGCGTCGAGCCAGATGCTCATCTGTCGCGTCCACGAGGTTCGGCGACCCCAGGATGGCATTGACGGCGTCCTCATCGAGTGACCGTCCGTTGTCGGTGACCGACAACCACACGCCATCTGAGTCGATTCCTCCGCTGACCAGCACCCGTTCGGCGCCTCGCAGGACGGCATTGCGGACCACGTCGTTGAGCAGCAGCAGAATTGCCTTGCGGTCGCCCCACAGCACATCGCTGCCATCTCCGGCAACGCTGACCAGCGTGGGCCAGGAATCCCTGACCGAATCGCGCAGGTCGCCGACGGTCAGCGCCTCGAATGTGTAGCCATGACCGATCGCAGTAGCACCGACCAGAAAGTCGAGATCTCGCAGGCGGGAACGGAGGCTCAGCGCCATGGACGACGCCGGTAGGTGTTCGGCTTCCCGTTCCACCAATTCGGCGGCGCTGTGGATGAGGTCGCTGCGCCAATCGATTCCGGCTCTGGCCTCGCTCAGGAGCCGAGCGAGCTCGATCGTCTCGCGTTGGCGTCTGGTGATCTGCCGGTAGACGAACATCGCCACAGTCGGGACGAAGAAGGCGATGATGAACGTCGCCAGCGTGCCGAGCTGGCCAAGCGTCTCGTCGGCTTTGGTCAGGGAGTCCACGAGGATCTCACGCTGTTCGATGAGCGCCTCGATCAGTTCCCCGTACTCGGTGTCCATCTGGCCGATCAACAGGGTGCGAGCCGTGTCGAGGTCTTGATCGGCGCCGGTAGCGAGGAGGCCGGCGACGGCGAGGGCGCTGTCGGAGAACTTCTTGACGAGTGAAGCGTCACCTGACTCGACGACGCAATACGAAGTCGCATCCATCTCGCTCACGCTCCGGCGCGCGTCGGCGAGGGCGGCGTTGATGATGCGGCTGGAGTCGGTGTTCTGACTGCGGTCGAGCTGGGCGAAGTTCACCGCCGAGCCGAGCTGGGAGCGCACGGTGATCGCCGATCGCAGGATCTCGTCGCAAGAGTGAAGCTGATTGGACTTGGTCGCCACCACCCTTGACTCGGCGGCCACCGAGAAGGCCGAGGCGACCAGCACGAAGAGGGCCAGACCGACCGCAACGGCAACCAGTAGCGCGCTACGGCTCCTGATGCGCGGGCGCGCCATATCACTGAGGGTCAGGTCGTGGGAAAGGGCGGCGCCGGCCGCGCTGGCAGGCGCGCTCTCCACTGGCTGCTGCTCGCTCATCCCCTCTCTCGTCGGCCTACGAAGAGGCGATGTGAGCGATCGTGGGGATCTCACGACCAGCCGACGGACCGCTCAAGCTTCGGCTGTCAAACCCTTCAAGACCGACCGCTCAGGCCGACAGGTTCCCTTGATGAGAGGCGATCGATTGAATCGAGGGGACCCAACGTCCGCGGTCGGCGTTCTCGAACGCGCCCTCGATCCGGTGCGCCTCCTCACCCTGTTGTTCCTGATCGCACTTCTGACCACCAGGTTTGGTGCTGGCGACCAGACAGTGGGCGACGATGTTCGGTGGGGCCTGGTCGGGATCTCGGTGATCTACATCATCGCGATCGTTGTGAGATTGCGTGGCGAGGAGAACTCGATCGTAGATCGACTCCTTCATCCGCTGATTCGGGTTGTCCTCGACACCCTCGTCGCCCTGATGGTGTTGTTGCTGGTCGACACCGCCGCCGGCCCCCTCGCATGGCTCGTGTTGGCCATGCCGATGCTCACCGCCAACATCCACTACGGCTCGTTCGCGGCCGTCATCGCGTGGCTGGCGATGTCGCTCGCCTACCTCGGACTCTCGATCATTTCGGCCGACTCCGAGAGCGCCGCCAACGATGCGCTCGGGGCAGGCATTCAACAGCTCTTCGCCCTGTTGATCATCGCATCGGGAGTCGGCGTCGTCATCAAGAGCGTGCGCGATCGAGTAGAGGGCACCGACCATGCCCTGCGGGAGGCCAGGAGTCGAAGCCGACAGCTCAGCGGCATCGCCAATTCCGCTCAGACGATGGCCGATATCGACGAGCCGCTTGCGGTGCTGAGTCATGCCGTGGCCCAGATACCGACCTTCGGCTTCACCGACGCCGAGATCGTGGAGCGATTCGGCCCGGGTGACTACCGGGTGGTCGCCGCGGTCCACGTCGGCGATCGACGGTTGCCTTCACCTGAGACGCTCACCGACAAAGCGATCGAGACCGGTGCGCTGGTGCAGGTGCAGCTGGGACAGTCGTTGGTCACCGATCAGGTTCTGCACCTACACGACTACCGCTCCGGAGCGGCACTACCCGTCTACGAAGACGTCACAAGGTCGTTGGTGGTGCGGGGCTGGCTCGATAGCTCCCGGGATGCACTCCAGACGACCGACATCCGCTCCTTTGAGCTGTATGCCACCCAGGTCACCACCGCCTACGCCAACGCCCTCGAGGTGCAACGCCTGGAGGAACGATCGCGGGACCTCGCGTGGGAGGCGGATCACGACGCCCTCACCGGTCTGGCCAATCGGGCCCAGCTCATGCGTATCCTGCACGAGCGCCTCGCTCCGACCAACTCTGCGGCCCCCGCCCCGGTCGCCTTGATGTTCCTCGACCTCGACGGGTTCAAGGCTGCCAACGACACCCATGGTCACCTCGTAGGCGACCAGGTCCTGGTCGAGATCGCACACCGGTTGATGCGACTGGTCGATCGGCCCCACGTCCTCGGACGCCTCGGGGGTGACGAGTTCCTCCTCATCGCCGACTCGTCAACCGATGTAGACATCGGTATATTCGCCAACCGAATCGTCGCCGCGGTATCGCAACCGCTCCGAATCGGCGAAGCCGTGATTCACCTCAGCACGAGCGTCGGTGTCGCCCAGGCCGGCCTGGGCACCACCCCCGACGAGATTCTTCAACAGGCTGATCAGGCGATGTACACGGCCAAGCAGGAAGGCGGCAGTCGGGTCAGCCACTACCGCCGGACCCCGACCGTGCGTACCTATCTCTGACTCGAAACGATCGCTGCCTCAGTTGATCGAGGGGTCCTGGGGCAGGTGAGCGAACCAGCGGAAGTCACCGCCGTTGCGCTGCAGCACTTCGGTCCACAGCATCTCCGGTGACTCGCTGAACACATCGGACACGAACCCGGGAACCACCCACCACGCATCGTTGACCATCTCCTCCTCGAGCTGGCCTGCTCCCCACCCGGCGTACCCGGCGAAGATTCTCACCTCGTGGAGTCCTTCGCCGCGGGCGAGAGCGGCCTGCTCGTCGAGGTCGACGCTCACCAAGCCGGCGGGCAGATCAAACCTCGCATCGGGCACGACGTCAGGCCGGTTCCGGCCCAGGGCAATGATGGCGTTGGTCTGCACCGGTCCGCCGACGAAGATCCGTCGCGGAGAGGGCGTCAGTTCGGCCCAGTCGGGAAACGCGTCGCGCACCGCGAGGTCGGAGGGCCGGTTGAGCACGATGCCGATGGCGCCGTCGTCGCCGTGTTCGAGGAGGAAGGTGAGGGTTCCCCCGAAGTTCGGATCGACCATGTCGGGCCTGGACACCAACAGATCGCCTGCATACGAACGCCCCATGGATCGATTCTATGCGGCCCGTTTGTCAGGACGTCTAGAGCGTCCAGTAGGGGTGGGACGATGTATCGGTCGGCGTGGTGAGGATCTCGTTGCTGTCCCCGGTGATGAGCACGGTGTGTTCGAACTGGGCGGTTCGGCCGCCGTCGACGGTGACCGCCGTCCAGGCGTCGTTCCACATCCGGCCCCGCCAGGAGCCGACGGTGCTCATCGGCTCGATCGTGAACGTCATGCCCGGCTCGATCTCGGTGTTCAGGTCGGGATGAAAGTAATGGCAGATCTGAAGGTCGGTATGGAACTGCTCACCGATTCCGTGGCCCACGAAGTCTCGGACGACGCCGAACCCGTTGGCCTCGGCGTGGGTCTGGATGGCGCGGCCGATGTCGTTGATCCGGTTTCCCGGCACGGCGGCGGCGATCCCCCGTTCGGTGCACTCCTTGGTGACCCGGACCAGCCGCTTCGACAGGGCATCGACCTCACCGACGAAGAAGGTTGCGTTCGTGTCGCCGTGGACCCCTTCTTTGAACAGGGTCACATCGAGGTTCAGGATGTCGCCATCCTCCAACGGCCGACTGTCGGGAATGCCATGGCAGATCACTTCGTTGACCGACGAGCACACCGACTTCGGGAACGGATCCTTGGATCCGGGATACAGCAGCGGGCTCGGATAGGCGCCACGCTCGATGGCCGCCGCATGGCACGCCTCGTCTATCTCGTCGGTAGTAACCCCGGGCTCCACGAGGGTTCCCAGGTAGGCCAGGGTGTCGGCAGCTTCCCGCCCGGTGCGGCGCATCCGTTCGATCACGTCGGGGCTCTTGACGTTGGGCTCGTTCCACCGTTGGTAGTGGTTGGACCCATCGGCCCACGGTGGTTTCACGATCGAGTCGGGGACCGGCCGAAGCGGCGAGGTGGGGAACGGACGGATCGGATCGGTGCTCCGCTTGTGGCAGCGCTTGTACTTCTTCCCGCTGCCGCACCAGCAGCTCTCGTTGGCTTTGGGAAGGACGCGCATGAGCCAATTCTACCGTTGGGCGCCGGTCGCCCGCCCACCCGGGCTCAGTAGAGGCCGAGCATCCGACCGGCGAGGATCACGACCGACACGGCGAGAACGGGTTTGATGATCCGTTCCCCGCCGCTGATCGCACTGTTGGCTCCGATGTAGCCGCCTGTCATCGTTCCGGCGCTGAGCACGAATGCCGGCAGCCACCTGACCTGGTCGTTCGCCAGAAAGATCGGCACCGCGATCAGCGAGACCCCGATCACCACATAGTTCTTGATCGCGTTGCCGGTCACGAGATCGTGCCCGGCGCGGTTGAGGATCAACAACAGGATCAGCCCAACCCCGGCCTGGATCGCACCGGCATACATCCCCACCAGGAAGAACACGGCAACGCTCAGAGGTACCGGCCATCGGGTCGGTTCGGCATCGGGCTTGGGGGGCCGGAGCGAGAGAATCAGCAGCGGGATCATGACGATGCCGAAGATTCGTTTGAACCAAACGTCTTCGATGCTGGCGATCACGAGCGCACCGACCGTGCCGCCCGCCATGGCCGGCACCAGGACCGGCAGGGTCTGGCGCAGATCGCGATAGCCGCCCCGGGCAAATCCCACTCCGGTCGAAATCGTTGCCAGCAGCACGGCGACCCTATTCGTCCCGTTTGCGATCAACCCATCGACCCCGGCGAGGCCGAGCAGCGGGACGGTGAGCAGTGACCCGCCCCCGGCCAATGCGTTCACGAAGCCGGCGAAGAGACCGCCGACGAAGATGATGAGCGCGCTCCCGAGAGACATGGTTGTGCCGACAGTAGTTGTATGCGACGTATACCGCGACCTCTCCAGTGGGAGACTCGTTAGATGCGTCGTAGCCTCTCCGCTCTGGTGCTCGGGCTGTCGTTGGTGGTCGCATCCATCGCATGGGCCGGTTTCACCCTTACCCAAACCGCTCTCGACCCCGGCCGCTCCCAGGAGCTGGCCGATCAGGTGCTCGACAACCCTCGATTCCGGAGTGCGCTCGTTTCGGTGCTGGCCGATCGCCTCGAGTCATTGCTCCCCGAGGGCACAGCCCTGCCTCGCCAG
>JABDJU010000192.1 GCA_013003325.1 Acidimicrobiales bacterium | reverse complement strand
CCGTATGAGCGCCGTTCTGGACATCGGCCCCTATCACACTGTCGAAATCGACCAGCGACGACTGGCTGATGCCGACGAACCTGAGGACTTGGAGCGAGCCTTCCAAACCGAGCGCCGCCTACAGTAGATGCTCTTGTACGAACCGATCACAGCCGCCGCCGACCTCGACAGCTTCATCGACCGGGCGCTGGCGTTCGATCGCTACGCCATCGACACCGAGTTCCACCGGGAAAAGACGTTCTTCCCGAGGGTTGCGTTGGTCCAGATGGCGGTCGAGGACGAGCTGGTCCTCATCGATCCTCTCGAAGTCGACTTGGCGCCGCTGAGCGCGCTGCTCGATTCGGAGAGACTCTGCGTGATGCATGCTGCTTCACAAGATCTCGAGGTGATGTTGCGCGCCTGTGGAGTGCTGCCCCGCCGTCTTTTCGACACCCAGATCGCAGCGAGCTTCCTCGGCCTCGCTTCAGCATCGCTTGCCACGTTGTTGAGTCGTTACGAGGGCGTGCAGTTGGCAAAGGGTGACCGTCTCACCGATTGGCTTCGCAGGCCCTTGCGAGACGAGCAGCTGACCTATGCTGCGGCCGACGTACAGTACCTGTTGTCGGTCGCCGACAAGCTTTCGGTACAGCTCGAGGAGCGCAACCGCGGTGCGTGGGTCGAGGATGAGTGCCACAACCTTCTGCTCAGCGCCACCCGGCAACGCACCCCGACCGAGTCCCTCCGCCGGATCAAGGAAGCCCGATCGCTCAAGGGTCGCTCGTTGGCGATCGCTCAGGAGCTGGTGATCTGGCGTGAGCGACGGGCCGCCGAGGTCGACATTCCGCTGAGATCGGTTCTCAGCGACATCGCTCTGGTCGGCGTAGCCCAGCGAGCACCCCGAAGCATCGCCGAACTCAAGGCGATTCGGGGCGTCGACGGTCGTCACACCGGTCAGCCGGTCGGTGACGCGTTGCTCGAGGTTGTGAAGCGGGCCCGCCACCTGGATCCACCCGAACCGCTCAGATCTCGCAACGCCGATCTCGACCGTTCATTGCGGCCGGTGGTGTCCCTGGTCACTTCGTGGGTGTCACAGGTCGCTCGTGATGCCGACCTCGATCCGGCGGCACTGGCCACCAGATCCGATGTTGAAAGCTTCTTGACCGAGGGCGCGGCCAGCCGCCTGGACGAAGGCTGGCGTAACGAGCTGATCGGAGGCCCGATCAAGATGCTGGTTCGCGGCGAAGCTGCGATCGCTTTCGACGGCACCGGGGGGCTCGTACTCGAGCAACGCAGTGGGGAGATCTTGTGAGAGCCGACCGCTCTAAGCGCGCAGTGCGAACCTAATCGTCGTCTTCGCTGACGAGGGCAGCCTCATCGGTCACCGGGAGATCGAACGGGTCGTCGTCGAGCCTGTCGAACAGGGACTCGATGTCGTCGTTGTGAACTGTTTGCTTGAGGGCACGAGCTTCCTCGTACCTGCGGTGGCGCCCTTTTTTCACGCGGCACTCCTGACAACTTGATGCACGGTGCTTTGCACTGGACCAACCATTGTAGAGCAACAATGCGTCCTTCACGAACCGGGGTCGGCCGAAATTGGCCCTGGATTGAGTGATTGGGAACTATTACACCGTCGCGCGTCGTCACCAACCGAAATCGTGAGCAGAATATGCCCACCAGCTGACCCAGACGGGCGCGGCAGTGGTGAAATATCTCACCGTTTTTGTAACTTGATAGTCGCTCCAACCAGCCCTTCGGGCGGCAATATGAAACCTGTGCAGCGAGTCCTCACATTCCTACGCTCGCTGGCTCCGGAGCAGAACGTTAGCCGGCTGCTGATGGCCTCGTTGCTGCTCGGCCTGATGGTTGGGGCTGCGGTGTCGATCCTCGAATGGATCGTTCTGCAACTGCTACTGCACACCGTGCGAGAGCTGCCACTGTGGGCATTGGCGTGTGCGCCCATGGTGGGACTCGGGATCGCCACGCTGACCTTGCGCACCATCGGTGGCGGCATCACCCCGTCGACCTCCGATGAGTACATCCGGGCCTATCATCAACAGACCCCCTACCTGCGGGGCCGGGATCTGTTTCCGCGAATGATGTCGGGTGTCGCCACGATCGGACTTGGTGGGGCCGTCGGACTGGAAGGTCCGGCCATCTATGCCGGTTCGATGGGTGGCCTTCGGATTGCTCGAACCCTGCGGTCGTGGCTCGGCGCCGACTATGCCAAGGTGCTCCTCACCGCAGGCGCCGCCGCCGGTATCTCGAGCCTGTTCCAGGCGCCGGCCACCGGTGTGGTGTTCGCCCTCGAAGCCCCCTACCGCGACGACCTCGCCCACCGCGCGCTGCTGCCGTCGCTGGTCGCCTCGGCGGCGGGCTATCTGGCGTTCGTGTCGATCGCCCTGGTCGAACCCGAGACCGTGCTTCCCTTCGCCTTCGACTCAGGAATCGGCACCGCCCAGCTGGTCGGAGCGGTACTGCTCGGCCTGGGTGCCGGATTCGGCGGTCGGGTCTACGCGTGGTGTGTACGCCGAGCCAAGGCGGTGGCCGCCTCGTACCCGGCGGCGAACGCCGTGGTGATCGGCGGAGCGATCCTTGCCGGCCTGGCGGTGTTGAGTGACCAGACCCTGGGAAGCCCCATCACGCTCGGTCCTGGTCTCAGCGTCGTCGAATGGCTTCTCGAAGAAGAACACGCCGTCGGTGCCGTGCTCCTTGTATTTGTACTCCGCGCCGTGGCGACCTTCGTCACGGTCGGGGCCGGGGGCACAGGAGGATTCTTCATTCCCCTCGCCATGCAGGGTGTTCTCTTCGGGTCGGTGGTGGGGAACAGCCTCGACGCCGCCGGCCTCGGAACTGCCAACGAGAGTCTGTGGCCTGTGCTCGGCTTGGCTGCGTTCCTCGGCGCCGGGTACCGGACCCCGTTGGCCGCGGTGATGTTCGTGGCCGAGTCGACCGGCGGCGGCGCAGTCGTGCCGGCGCTGGTGGCCGCCGCGGTGTCACAGCTGGTAGCCGGCCCGTCGTCGGTGAGCACCGGTCAGATGATCGAGCGAACCGGGCTCGTCGAAGGCAAGGCCAACAGCCCGGTCGCAAACGTGCTCAAACCGATTCCACTGAGCGTGCCTCCCGACAGCACGGTGTATGAGTTCATACACAACCTGGCTATCGGCCAACAGGTGAAGACGGTGCCGGTGCTCGATGGCAGCACGTATCTCGGGTTGCTCACCGTGGCATCCTGTTCGGCGATCGACCGGGACGAATGGA
The DNA here is from genome assembly GCA_013003325.1 of Acidimicrobiales bacterium. Lineage (GTDB taxonomy): Bacteria > Actinomycetota > Acidimicrobiia > Acidimicrobiales > SZUA-35 > JABDIY01. Next base: position 14,384 of record JABDJU010000192.1, on the reverse strand, counting down.
ACGAAACCAAGGTCACCGATGTCATGGATGCCGATGCCCCGGTCGGGTCGCCGAACTGGTACGTCCGGGACGCGATGGTGGCCATGCAACGGGGGAACTACGACATGCTGGCGATCTTGTCCGACGATGTCTTCGTCGGAGTCGTGAGCGCAGAGGACATTGTGCGACTCGAAGAGATCATCGAGGTCACCCGGTAACGGCGGCCGTCAATCTCTCGGTGTGCTGATCCACGTCGGTGATCGATCTCACCATGAGCGGGGTGAGCGTGCCGCTTCTCTGGCCCAGTCGTCGTCGCGCACCTTCCTCGTCGCCGGAGAAATCAGGAACGTCGAGCAGCAGCTCGCCGACCCGAATACCGTGCGCGCCCGGCAGCCCGCGAGCTCCAGGATTGCGGTATTCCATCGGCCCGGCGGTGAGTACTCCGTTTCGAGCAACGAGGGGCCTGATGGGGATGCCCTCCCGCCTCAGCGTGGCGAGTACGGCGAGGACGATCTTGTGCTGAAGAGCGCTACGGCGGTCGGCCAGATGGGTAAGCGCCCAGGGGCCGAGCGGCCGGATCGAACGGGGTACGAACTCCACGACGGGTTGATAGAGGACACGATCCTTGCCTCGAGCGATTCTCCTGAGGGTGCCGGGGCCATGGACCGGCTTCACGTGGTCGAAGCATCGAAGGGCCAGGTACTCCTTGGCTCGCCTGGCCTGTTCGCGGGCCACGCTGAGCCGTTCATCACTGAACGACCCGTCCGCGTATGCGCTCACGTAGCGCCCTGCGTCGACGAGTTCAGACAGCGCGTGCTTGAACAGCTGGTTCTCGGGAAGGTCGAAATCTCGGTAGGGCCGAGCACACACGAACAGGTCGTCGGGGAAGCCGGCTGCGGCTCGGGCTGCGATCGTGGAATGCCAACTGATCGGTCCGGTTACCGCTCCCGCCGACCGTCGCTCGGTGGCCCCGATCCCGTTTCTCATGTGCCGCACCAATTCCGGGCAGGCATCGAGCAGGCGTTCGCTCTCGTCGCTTGTCAGAAGTTCGCGGGCAACAACGAATCGGGCCGCGTCGGGATTCAGTCCGAACAAGCTGCGGACCGCTTCGATCGGGCGGAATGGATGGTCGATCAGGTTCCAGAGAGCCTCGCTCGGAGAGACCGACTCGGGTCCGGCCGAGGTCGTGCGATCCGTCAGGAGCTCGTTCGACTTCATACCACCAGTTCGACGCCGAGCAGCTGCGAGATCGATCGATGGGCCTCGATTGCCTCGGGCGGGTCGAGCAACGGCTCGATCATGCGAAACAGCTCGCTGGCGTCCTCATCCGACATCCCCTCGAACTGGGGGAGGAAGTAGGCGTACAGCACCTCATAGAGCGCCCTGCTTTTTGTGATTCCGTCCTTGGCCCGTCGCGTGACGTACTTGCCGGCATCGATGTAGACCGCCGGTCCCAGATCTTTGATCTGTCGAAAGTCGAGGAAGGACGCGACGATCTTGGCCGGACCGGTGAGCAGGTTCTCATACACCTCGGTGGGCGGACAACCGACTTCGATGAAGGTGAAGCGGCGCATGAGGGCATACGACATCTCGAACAGCAGGTTCTTGTCGAGCACGTTCATCGTGGCGATGATCCGCCAGGATGCGGGCACCCGCAGGGGATCGGATCCTGCCGGCGGCTCGGTTCCCTGGGGAACGATTGACAGTGGCTTGCTTTGACCTACCCGCTTGTACGGCAGCACAACGGGTGAACCGGACAGGACCGTGAAGAACGGTCCAAAGGCGCGATCGAAGTTGGCCCGATTGAGTTCGTCGATGATCAGCCAAGCGCCCTGGGTGATCGCCTCGACGAAAAGGCCGGGCTTGAAGATAAGACCTTCTGAGGTGGGTTGGAACCCGCCGACGGTCTCATAGGTCGTCCACTCCGACGAGGCGGTGGTCGGCAGAAACCCGGTACCCATCATCGCTTTCTGGGCGACTTCCGCGGTCAGATAGGCCAGTGTTGTCTTCCCAGTGCCAGGTGGTCCGGTGAGGATGACGTGCTTCTCGGCGTCCAAGGCGGAGACGAGTTGCTCGACCACGTGGTCTGGGGGGATCAGGCCCTCAGCCCCACATGCAGCTTTGATGTTGGCGGCGGAGAAGTCCATAGCTATATGAGACTTCGGCTCATTCGGGCCTACGGTTTAGCTGAGAATCAGGTCGTTCCGCTGCCGTCGAGGAGCCGGATCGCCTTTTCGATCGAGCGCCGGGCTGCCTGCAGCTTCTTGTCGAGTGGTGGACGTCCGCTGACATCATGCTCGATCGCGACCCGGAGGTGATCCACGATCAGTTCGTTGAGGGTTTCCACCACGCCGTGGAGCTCGTGGGCCAGCTCCTCGGCTCGCTGGCTGTAGGGCGAATCCCAGTCCACGTCTACCGCCTCACGTCCAGTGTCACGGGCGTCACCCGCTGTTGGCTGATCTCGTCGAGTTCCTCGGCCAACGCACGGTAGATGTCGCCTCCGACCAAGCCGATCAGTTCGTCCCGCGAAGTGATGTAGACCGGCTGGGCCGCGGTGTAGGCCTCGGGCTCTTCGTGACACCACCAGTGAAAGTCCGAGCCACCCGCCCCCCAGTCGTGACGCTCCCAACCCCGCACCATTACGGTGTCGCGTTCGTTGTCGTCGGTATGGACATCCATCCTGATCGGGACCTGCCAGCATACGTCGGGCTTCCAGTCCATCGGTCGCTCGCCAGCCCTCAGGGCAGCCGAGTGCAGCGCACAGCCTGGGCCGCCGTCGTGATCGTCCCGGTTGAGGAAGATGCAGGCGTCTTGGTGCACGCGGGTTGTCCATTCGCCGCTCTCGAGCTTCACAAAGGCGCCGTGCTCAGAGGCCTTTTTACCTTTGCCCTTCGTGTGATCGGCGGCGACCGATTTGAACTGCCAGTCGTCGGCGGTCAAACGCTTCATGTGTTTGAACGTGTCCTTCATGTCGTCGCCGTCGACAAAGTATGCGCCGTGGACGCAACACCCGAGGGTTTCGGTGTGGTCTGGTTCCACATCAATTCCTGGACAACCCTGACCGTAGATGCAATGGAATCTGCTCAGCAGATACGTGACGTCGAACATCCAGACGTCGCCAGCGTCGTCGTTGATCGAGATCCAGCGACGACCATCGGGATCCGGGACCTCGCCGGGCGGTGTGATGTCGGGATGGGCGTGGCGCATGATCTGGGGCGGTGTATCCCGTCGCGAAGGCACCGACGAAGGGTACAACCGCCCGAGGGGTCCCCGGCCCGGTAACGTTCCATTCGTGAGTGCACCCAAGCCCCGCAATCTCTACGGCGAAGCCTCCATTGACCGGATGGTCACCCAGCTGATCGCCGAGATCGGCGAAGACGAAAACGACGACATGATTCGGCGGCTGATCACAACCTCGCTCGACATGGACGCCGCCCGGCTTTCGCGACTCGAGCTGAAGATCGCATCGCAGGCGCTGGCCGAAATGCTCAACGGCTCACAGGTTTTCGAGCGCGATCGTGAACGGGCCAAGTGTACGGTTTTCGGCTCAGCCCGGACCACGCCCGACAGCCCCAACTATGCGATCGCATCCGAGTTCTGCCGCCGTATCGCAGAACGCGACTGGATGATCATCTCGGGTGCCGGCCCGGGAGTCATGACGGCAGCGATCGAAGGAGCCGGGGTGGAAAACAGCTACGGCGTCAACATCGTGCTCCCCTTTGAAGCCGACGCCGCCGACATCATCGCCAAGGACCCCAAGCTGGCGACGTTCAAGTACTTCTTCACCCGGAAGCTCTACTTCATGAAAGAAAGCGACGCCTTCGTGCTGCTTCCCGGCGGGTTCGGCACTCTCGACGAGGGATTCGAACTCCTGACTCTGATCCAGACCGGCAAGTCATACCCCGCCCCGATCGTGTTGCTCGACGCTCCGGGGTCGAGCTACTGGAACGGCTTCAAGAACTTCATCGAGACCGAACTCGGCGGAGGTGGCAACATCAGCCCGGCCGATACCGGGCTGTACTTCCACACCCACGACCCCGCTGCGGCGGCGAGCTACGTGTGCCACTTCTACACCACCTACCACTCGATCAGGTACGTCGGCAAGAAGCTGGTCATACGTCTCAACCACGAGATCTCCGACGAGTCGATCGCGGTCCTCAACGAGGAGTTCAGCGACATCTTCGTCTCCGACTCGTTGCGGCGCGGCGAACCGACGCCGGCCGAAGTGCGTGATCAGGACCACGTTGCATTGCCCCGTCTCATCCTTCGCTTCAACAACCGGGGCTTCGCTCGTCTGCATGCGATGATCAGGCGCATCAACGATCTGGCCGCGATCGAGGACGCCGACGCTCGCCGTGGCCTGGTCCACGACGTCGGCCCCGACCCCGACGATCTGAGGGAGCCTTCCTGAGGCCGAGGTCCGCCTTCAGGTCGCGCTTCTGTAGCAGGCTTTGGGGATGAAGACTTCCGGTTGGTTGGCGGCAGCTCTGATCCTTGTCGCCGGCGCGTGTACCGACGCCTCGGAGGGATCGTCATCCGCAGCGATCACAACCGCATCGACTCTCGAGGCGTCGACCACCACCGCGCCTTGCGAACCGAACACGTCCCCTCTGGAACTGACCAGGGCACCCGACACATCGGCCTCGGGCCTCATCGCCCTCTCCAAGTCGGTCTACACGTGCATGCCCGCCGCCGTCGTGCTGGGCCGCAACGATCTCTCGGCGGTGAAGGCAGCAGCCCGCATCGCGGTTGAGCGCGAGTTGCCCCTGCTGCAGCTTCTGAGTTCCGATGACATCGCACCGGTGGCTGAGGAGCTCGCCCGGCTGCGGGTCGACGAGGTGATTGCTTTCGACCTCGACCCTGTTCTGGCCGGTCAACTGGGCGTGCCCGTCGTACCCGAAACGGTTCCAACGACCACGACCACAACGACGACGGCCACCAGTTCAAGCGCAGTCTCCCCATCGCCTGAGCCGGAGTCGCCGTCGACAACCGTGGGCGACGGTGCGACCACCGCGACAGTTCAGACCACCACCACCGCTGCGCCGACGACCGCAGCTCCGCTGATCACCGCAGCTCCGCTGATCACCGCAGCTCCGCTGACCAGCATTGCGCCGATCAGCGAGCTCGTCGACGGCCCGGGCGGTGGCGCACCGGTGGTTCTGGTCGATCCGACCTCCCTCGCCGCGGGCTACTTGGCCGCTCCGGCGGTCCACGCCGGCGGAGGAACGGTAGCGGCAGTCGATCTCAACGATGTCGACGGCCTTCGTCGTTGGCTGGATGGCCGGGACGAGGTGTATCCGGCGTGGCAGTTGTCGCCGACCCAGCGGTGGCAACTCGACCTTGCCATGTCGGGCACCGAGTTGTTCGGAGGCGGCACGCAGGTGTTTCCCGATCGCCGCATCGTCGCCTACTACGGAAACCCGCTCACCTTCCGGTTGGGGATCTTGGGCGAAACCGATCCCGAACGTGCGGTCGAACGGGTCACCGAGCGCGCCGCCCTCTACGACGCCGAGGGCCTGCCTCCGGCCCTGCCCGGCTTCGAGATCATCGTCACGGTCGCGTCGAACCGGGCCGGTGACGACGGAAACTACAGCAACGAAATGGACCCTGAGATCATTCGACCCTGGGTCGATGCTGCAGTGGCCAATGACGTTTCGGTCATTCTCGATCTCCAGCCCGGCCGAACCGATTTCGTGACCCAAGCCAAGCTGTATGAGGAATTCCTGCGCCTTCCCAACGTCGGGCTGGCGCTCGATCCTGAGTGGCGACTCGAACCCGATCAGCGCCATCTGCGCCAGATCGGGTCGGTGGGAGCCGACGAGATCAATGCCGTCATCGACTATCTCACCACACTGGTACGGGAGGAGACGCTTCCTCAGAAGGTGCTGATCCTGCACCAGTTCCAAGAGCGTATGCTGCCCGATCGAGAGCGGGTGCACACCCCGCCCGAGATCGCGGTCGTGGTCCATGTGGACGGACAGGGATCGCTCGGCTCCAAGTACGGCACCTGGGGCGCAATGTTGGCGGCGCCGACCGGGCCCGATCAGCAGCTGTGGTGGGCGTGGAAGAACTTCATCCACGAAGACTTCCCGACCGCCACGCCCGGTCAGGTGAATGCTGTCGAGCCTCTGCCCGTCATCGTCACGTACCAGTAGCAGGCTCGTGCTCGACAGCTATGGGCGCGTAGCCAGTGGTCCGCTGGACCAACGTTCGCCCTAGAGGTTCGACCAGGGCGGCGAAGTCGTCCGGGGTGAGGGACTGTCCGTGGGCGGCTCCGGCGGCCCGACTGATGTTCTCGTTCATCAGGGTGCCTCCGAGGTCGTTGCATCCGGCCTGGAGCATCTGCCGTACGCCGTCGATCCCGATCTTGACCCAGCTCGCCTGAATATTCCGAATGAGCGGCCCATAAGCCAACCGCGCAACGGCGTGAACGAGGAGCGTTTCCCGGAAGGTTGGCCCCCGCCGGGACATTTTTCGCAGATAGAGGGGCGCAGCCATGTGGACGAAGGGAAGCCCAACGAACTCGGTGAAACCACCGGTCTCCTCTTGCAGGTCACGGGTGCACAGGAGATGCCTGACCCAGCTTTCGGGGTGTTCGACGGCACCGAACATCATGGTGACGTTGCTGTGCAAACCGACCTTGTGGGCGATCCGATGGGCCTCGAGCCATTCCTCGGTGTTGATCTTGTCGGGGCACAGGATTTCACGCACCTCGTCGTCGAGAATCTCCGCGGCGGTGCCCGGCAGCGACTTCTGTCCGGCGTCCATCAACCGGGTGAGGTAGCTGTCGAGCGGTTCTCCCAGGCGGCGGGCACCCTCGGTCACCTCGAGGGCGGTGAAGCCATGGATGTGGATGTCGGGGGCCACAGCGCGGACGGCCTTGGTCACGTCGATGTAGTACTCACCGTCGAAGTCGGGATGGATCCCACCCTGCAGACATACCTCGGTGGCGCCGAGTTCGACCGCTTCGACCACCCGTTCCTGCATCTGTTCGAGGGTGAGGAGATACGGCGTCCCTCTGAGGTTGAGACTCATCGGTCCCTTCGAGAACCCGCAGAATCGACATTTGAAGGTGCACACGTTCGTGTAGTTGATGTTGCGGTTCTTCACGTATGTGACCGCGTCGCCGACGAGTGAGCTTCGCAGCTGGTCGGCGGCTGCTGCCACATGGGCCACGTCGGAGCCTCTGGCTTGCAGCAGGGTGAGGAGCTCGGCCGAGCCCGGTTTCTGGCCGCCGAGGATCCCGTCGAGAACATCCTGGACCTCGCCCGTGGCGGGAACGGTGGCGCTGAGCAGGTGGGATGGCCGAGCCGGCGAGCCGCTGTACCACTGGGTCGAGCGTTCACCGGTCAGCACCACTTCGGCACCGTCGCTCCCGGACCCTTCGGTGATGAACTCGGCCTTTTCGGGGAAGACGGCGCCGGGATCGTCGCGCCCGAGCCCTTCTGCATCGGAGCGGTCGAGCACGGCGAATCGGAGGTCGTCGTGCAGCCATCGGTCCGGATTCAGGGCGAACCGGGGATAGATCGTCATCCGAGGAGCGAGCGTATGGCCCCGCTGTTCGGTGACCTCTCGGATCCGGTCGACCTCTGGCCAGGGCCGCTCAGGGTTGACGTGGTCGGCGGTGATCGGAGAGATGCCGCCCCAATCGTCGATCCCGGCGTCGAGAAGCCGGCCGAAGTCGTCGCTGAGATTGGGCGGTGCCTGCAGATGCACCTCGGGGGGGAGAATGATGCGGGCCAGGGCGATGGCCCGCAGGAAGTCATCGGACGGGCAGGCCTCGTTCTTCCACATGCTCGTGCCCTGCTTGGGAAGGAAGTTCTGGACGATCACTTCCTGCACGTGCCCGTGGCGCCGATGGCTGACGGCGATCGCTTCGAGGGCTTCTATGCGATCTAGCTCGGTCTCGCCGATGCCGACCAGAATGCCGGTGGTGAATGGGATATCGAGGTCGCCGGCAGCCTCGAGTGTGTCGAGCCTCCGTTCGGGGGCTTTGTCGGGCGCGTTGCGGTGGGCAGGAAGGTCGGCCCGAAGCGACTCGATCATCATTCCCTGGCTCGGCGCAGACGTCCGCAACAGCTGCAACTCGTCGTGATAGAGAGCCCCGGCGTTGGCGTGGGGTAGCAGTCCGGTCTCTTCCCGCACCCGGAGGGCCATGTGATGCAGGTACTCCACGGTCGAGCCATAGCCCTGCGAGTCCAGCCATTGGCGAGCGGCGGGGTAACGAAGTTCGGGGCGTTCTCCCAGGGTGAACAGCGCCTCGTGACAGCCAGCCCGAGCCCCTCGTTTGGCGATCTTCACCACCTCCGCCGGCTCGAGGTATGGATGCTCCAGCCGGGCCGGGGGCTGGGCGAAGGTGCAGTAGCCGCACTGGTCGCGACACAGCATCGTGAGCGGTATGAACACCTTTGGTGAGTAGGTGACGCGTCGGCCATGGGTCTCGTCCCGGAGGCGGGCTGCGGCGGTCATGAGCTCTTCGGTGGTTCGGGTCGAGAGCGGCTGGTTCGACGTGATCAGACTGGTGAGCTTTGGCACGGGCCGTTCAGCTTTCTTCTGTGGCGTTCTGGCTGCGTATCTGGCCCGGTGTCACCGCTACCGAGCAGCGGGGACAGGTTGGGTCGAGATCGAGCGGGGTCCCGCAGGTGCGGTGCACGAGAACCGTCGGCGGGTCATCGGCGTACCACCGGTCGCCCCACTTCATCAAGGCGATCAGCGACGCCGACAGATCTGCGCCCTTGGGGGTCAACCGGTACTCGCACCTGAGCGGTCGGTCCTGATAGGGGACGCGCTCCACCACGCCTTCTTCGACCAGATGAGCGAGACGTTCCGACAGGAGATTCTTGGCGATACCGAGGTCTTCTTGCAGCTGACTGAAGCGGTGGATGCCTCGGAAGATGTCGCGCACGATGAGGATGGTCCAGCGTTCGCCGACGACGGCGATGGTGGCCTCGATCGAGCTTGTTTCCTTGTCGAGCACCACCGTCGTATGGTAGTCGGTTTCAAAGTTAAACCGACCCGGGCGCAGTCAGCCCGATTCAGCTCGTCGTCGCTGCCTTCCAGTGGCGAGGCCACTTGCGATCATCGGAGATCGGGATCGTCCATCTCGTGCCCGGCCAGTCCATGTCGGCTCGTCGGGCGTGAAGGGCAGTCTGTAGGCCAGCGGGGTCGAGCCGGTACTCCCCGTCCTTCCACTCGAGGACCGAACCAGATTCGAGAGCGTCGGCAAGAACCTCGAACAGGCCGGATACGCCGACGGTCCAGAGCCGGAGGTTTGGGTCGGCGTAGCTGCCGAAGTAGATCCTGGAGCCCGGGTCCTCAGCGGTTTCCAGCTCGGCCCAGATCATGCCCTTGCCATACTTCGCGATGGGCATCAGCGTCGACGGAAACCCGATGTCGATCATGCCCTCACGGCAACCGAGCGCCTCCGAGGGGCTCAGAAAGCCATCGAAGGCGGGACGGACGAACCGTTCCGTAGCCCACCACACCCACAGGTCTCGAAGCTCACCGGGCAAAGCCAGCGGTTCGAGCGCTTTGGTCAACGATCGAATCTGACCCGCCGACTCTTTGAGGGAGCGTTCCGGGGCACAGTTGACCCCTAGCGGCGCGAGCGCCGTGGCGACCCGTGAGGTCGCAGCTTCCAGCAGAATCATGGCCTCCACTCCACGCCACCGACGGTACGGGACCATGGGGTGTGCCTTGAATGGGTAGATTCGCTAGGACCGCGGCACGTCCTTCCAAGGAACACTTTTGTCGACCCGGGGCTCGCCAGGCAGCCCGAGGATCTGTTCGCCAAGGATGTTCTTCATGATCTCGCTGGTCCCGCCCTCGATGCTGTTGGCTCGCACACGCAGAAACGAATGGTGGATTCCCTGGCCGGTGCCCGAGACGCTCAGCGTCTCGGGGCGACCGAAGGTGTAGTCGTAGCCGACCATGCCGTGGGCGCCCTCGAGGTTTACGGCCGCCTCCATGATCTCCTGATTGAGCCCGGCGACCATCAGTTTGGCCACCGAGCCTTCCGGTCCCGGGTTTCCGGCCCGGCGGTTCTGGGACCCGCGAATGTTCGTGAGCCGCAGGACCTCGGCTCTGGTCCACAGGTCCATCACCCGCTCTCGAGCGGCGGCGGTCCTGATCGAGGGGTCGGTCTGTCGCCAGGTATCTATCAGTGAAGCGATCGGACCGGAACCCCGGTTCGGGGTTCCGGTCGATCCGATGGTGGCTCGCTCGTTCATCAGCGTGGTCAGCGACGCTCGCCAGCCTTCGCCGACCTCGCCGATCCGGTAGGAGTCGGGAATTCGAACGTCGGTCAGGTACACCTCGTTGAACTCGGCCTCGCCTGTTATCTGGCGCAGAGGACGGACCTCCACCCCCGGCGCTCGCATGTCGAGGGCGAAATAGGTCATCCCTTTGTGTTTCGGTGCGTCGGGGTCGCTCCGGGTCACCAGCATCCCGAAATCGGCGAGATGGGCGAGCGTGTTCCAGACTTTTTGGCCGTTGACAACCCATTCGTCTCCGTCCCGCACCGCTCGGGTTGCCAGACCGGCGAAGTCACTGCCGGCGCCGGGTTCGCTGAACAGCTGGCACCACCGTTCCTCACCGGTGAACAGGGGCCTGAGGAAGCGGTCCTGTACATCCACCGACCCGTGGGTCAAGATCGTCGGGGCGGCGAGATGCATGAAGAACTGGATGGGCTCGGCGGGGGCGGCCCCCGCATCGCGCAAGGCCGTATCAACCAGCGCTTGGAGTTGGGGACGGACGCCGAGCCCGCCTCGGCCTTCGGGGAAATCCACCCACGCCAGCCCGTGGTCGAACTGGTGGCCCCTGAACTCGGAATAGCCCAGCGATGCAGGGTCATGGTCGCGCAGAAGACCGGCGATCGCATCGGCCACCTTCTTCGCTTCGGCTTCGGGGCCGATCGGATCGCGGTGCTCTGTCACGGGGTCGCTCAACGTCACAGGCCGATTGTCGCTCACCCTCGCCGCCACAGCCAAGATTCGACCAGCGGAGCGTGACCGGAATGGACTGCGATGACACAATGCGGCATGCCTCTAACGATGAATCGTGAAGTCTTCATCACCTGCGCCGTCACCGGTTCAGGAGGAACCCAGGATCGGTCGCCGCACGTGCCGAGAAGCCCGGAGAAGATCGCCGACAGCGCCATCGATGCGGCCAGAGCCGGAGCGGCGGTGGTGCACTGCCACGTACGAGATCCCGACACCGGCGCGCCCTCACGGGCGGTCGATCTGTATCGCGAGGTGACCGACCGGATTCGAGCGTCCGAGGTCGACGTCGTCCTCAACCTCACCGCCGGCATGGGCGGAGATCTGGTGTTCGGCCCACCGGAACGGCCCCTGCCGTTGCAGACCGACGGCACCGACATGGCGTCCGCAGCCGAGCGGATGGAACATGCCGTGAAGTGCGTCCCCGAGATCGTCACGCTCGACTGCGGCACGATGAACTTCGCCGAGGCCGACTACGTGATGACCAACACACCGGGGATGCTGCGATCCATGGGCGAGATGATGACCGAGCTGGGTTGCAAGCCCGAGATCGAGGCGTTCGACACCGGTCACCTGTGGTTCGCCAAGCAGCTGGTCGACGAGGGGATTCTCGACGCGCCCGCGTTGGTCCAGCTGTGCATGGGCGTGCCGTGGGGAGCGCCGAACGACCTCAACACCTTCATGGCGATGGTGAACAACATCCCCGACTCGTGGACCTGGTCGGCGTTCTCGCTGGGCCGGGACCAGATGCCCTACGTCGGCGCGGCGGTGCTCGCCGGCGGAAACGTGCGGGTCGGGCTGGAGGACAACCTCTATCTCGACCGTGGAGTGTTCGCCACCAACGCCCAACTGGTCGAACGGGCGGTGGGCATCGTGGAAGGCCTTGGGGCCAAGGTGCTCGGCCCCGACGACGTGCGCGCCAAGCTCGGTCTGGTCAAGCGAGCGCCGGTCGTTACGTGACCGTGGGGAAAGCGGCAGTCGTCGGTGGGGGCGTCATCGGCGGGGGATGGGCGGCCCGCTTCCGCCTCAACGGCTGGGACGTGGCCGTGTTCGACCCCGACCCCGCCGCCGAACGCAAGATCGATGAGGTGATGGAGAACGCAGCGAGGGCGCTCCCGGCCCTCTATGACCAGGAGCTGCCGCCACCCGGTCGGCTGAGCTTCGAGGCCACAATCGATGACGCGGTCGCCGGAGCGGACTGGGTACAGGAATCGATCCCTGAACGCCTGGAGCGGAAGCGGTCGGTCCTGGGCCAGATCGCACGATCGGTTTCCGCTGACGCTGTCGTCGGATCGTCGACGTCGGGATTCAAACCGTCTGAGCTGACCGCTGAACTGCACCGTTCGGCCCCTCTCCACAACTTCGTGGTCGCCCATCCGTTCAATCCGGTGTACTTGCTGCCGCTGGTCGAGATCGTCGGCGCATCGGAAACGACTCCCGACGCGATCGAGCGCGCCTGTCGGGTGCTCGATTCGATCGGCATGAAGCCGCTGGTCGTCCGCAAGGAGATCGAAGCTCACATCGCCGATCGCCTGCTGGAGGCGGCGTGGCGCGAGGGCCTGTGGCTGATCAAGGACGGCATCTGCACCACTGAGGAACTCGATGATGCGATCCGCTTTGGATTCGGGTTGCGATGGGCCCAGATGGGTCTGTTCGAGACGTATCGAGTGGCCGGTGGCGAGGCTGGCATGCGACATTTCCTGGCTCAGTTCGGCCCGGCGTTGCAGTGGCCCTGGACCAAACTGACCGATGTGCCCGAACTCGACGACGAACTGGTCGAACTGATCGCCGAACAGTCCGACCAGCAATCGGGGCACATGACGATCCGCGAACTCGAACGGCTGCGGGATGACAACCTCGTCGGAATCATTCGAGCACTGAAGTCGACCGGAAGCGGGGCCGGAGGCACCGTCGTCGATCACGAGGCCGGTCTTTCGGGATCGGTCTAGGTGACCTCGTCGGCTCGTGTCGCCAGGGTGTCGAGCACCTCATCGAAGGACTTGGCGAAGCTCCCTACCCCTTCGGCTTCTAGTTTCACGGCGACCTCCTCCAAGTCGATGCCGAGCTGGCCCAGCGCCTCGACCGTCTTGTAGGCGTCGGCCAGGTTGGCGTCGATGGTGCGGGCCACCGTGCCGTGATCTTCATAGGCACCCAGTGTGCTGTCGGGAAGGGTGTTGACCGTGTTCGGCCCGATGAGTTCGTCGACGTACAGCGTGTCGGGATACGTAGGATTCTTGGTGGATGTGCTCGCCCACAGGGGCCGCTGAACCCGCGCCCCCCGAGCGACGAGCGCGTCCCATCTCGGGCCACTGAAGGTCTTTTCGAACAGCTGGTAGGCAAGCTTGGCGTTGGCGATCGCCGCCTTGCCGAGCAACGCCGTCGCCGCCTCGGTGCCGATGTCGTCGAGTCGGCGGTCAACGTCGACATCGACCCGCGAGATGAAGAACGACGCCACCGACGAGATCGCTCCGAGCTGAGCGTCGGGGTTCTTCGCAGCAAAGGTCTCGAGGCCGGCGAGGTAGGCCTCCATCACTTCGGAGTAGCGCCCGAGGCCAAAGATCAGGGTCACGTTCACGCTGACCCCCTCGCCGATCAGCGTCTGAATGGCTGGTATGCCTTCCCGGGTGGCTGGCACCTTAATGTACAGGTTGGGAGCACCAAGCCGACCGTCGAGCTCGCGGGCGGCCTCGATCGTCGCTTCGGTTTGGTGGGCGAGGGCCGGAGAAACCTCGACCGACACGTATCCGTCTTCGCCGTCGGAGCCGTCGAACACGGGCATCAACAGGGCGGTGGCGGAGCGGATGTCGTCGATGACGAGATCCCAGTACGCCTCGGTCACACTCTTGCCGTCGCCGACCAGCCGGCGAAGGTCAAGGTCGTACTCGTCGGTGTCGGTCATCGCCTTGGCAAAAATGGAGGGGTTGCTCGTGAGTCCACGTACCCCCCGTTCGATCCACCGCTGCATCTCACCACCGTGCAGCCAGCCCCGGCGAAGGTTGTCGAGCCAGGGGCTTTGGCCCTGTGCGCTGTGAAGGTCGTGCAGTCTGCCCATGTCGAAAAGCCTAGCTCCGCTATCGGATACAGACCGGACCTCTCGTTGCAGAATTGGCTACAACAACTGCCGAACCCGGTCGGCGACGGCCTCGGCGGTGATCCCGAGTTCGCTCATGACCCGCGAACCGGGCGCCGATGCACCGAACCGGTCGATCCCGACCGGTTCATCGGCGTATTTGTGCCAGCCGAGTGTCACGCCGGCCTCGACCGAAACGGTCGGGACGCCGGCGGGCAGGACCGAACTGCAATAGTCGTCAGGTTGGGCATCGAACAGCTCCCACGACGGCATCGACACCACCCGGACCCTCCCCGCGAAATGGTCGGCGGCCTCGACGGCTACGGCCAGTTCCGAAC
>JABDJU010000190.1 GCA_013003325.1 Acidimicrobiales bacterium | reverse complement strand
GCCGTGCTCGCAACGGTGGTAGTCCTTGGGGCGGGTTGCGGCAGCGGGGACCGGTCGTTTGCAGTGTCGGAGTCCGACAGCGGCCGACAAGCCGACTTCAACTACGAGATACCGATCGGTGCCGGTGAAGCGTTGGATGCCGGAACCCCGCTGGAGATCTTGCCGGCGGAACTGCGGGCGACGGTGGGACAGGCGATCGAGATCGTGAACCGCGACGATCGCGGCCATCTCGTCGGGCCGTGGTTTGTCGGCGCCGGCGAGACGCTTCGGCAGGAGTTCACCTCGGCAGGGGAGTTCATCGGTATCTGTACCGTTCATCCAAGCGGTGAGATCAGGGTGATCGTGGAGGACCCATGATCGGCAGGTGCCTTGCCTGCGTCGCTGTCTTGGTGACGGTGTTGGTCCCGGCGGCGCCGGCGGCCGCCGACCCGGCCGGACCGACCGAATACCTCACGACGATCGAGGCCATCGAGCCGCCCACCGAGGCACTGTCGGTCCGCATGATCGGGGGCGACAGCTTCTTCGAACTCACCCAACTCGAGCCGGTTCTGATCGAAGTCGTCGGATACGAAGCTGAGCCCTACCTGCGCATCCGTCCCGACGGCACGGTGGAGGAGAACCGACTGTCGCCGACCACCTACCTGAATCAGGAGCGATACGGCACCCGCGAGATCGTGCCCGAGTTCACCAGCAGCCAGGGGGAACCGGATTGGGTGAAGGTCGCAGACGGAGGCCGCTATGCATGGCACGATCACCGGTCGCACTGGATGAACTCCCAGCGTCCTCCCGGCGCCCAGCCCGGAGACACGATCCTCGAAGCGGCAGTTCCTCTCCGGGTCGACGGACAGGAAGTCCTCGTCACAGTCACGTCGGTTCTTCAGGAGCCGCCGTCGCCGCTGCCCGCCATTCTCGGCGGGGTCGCCGGCATCGCGGTCGTGGCTGGGGTGCTGAGGAACTCGCTCCTGCTGCTGGCCGCACCCGTTGCGGCCGCCGCTCTGGTCGCTGGGATGGTCGAGTACTTCTCGGTTCCGCCCGAGACGGGTCCTCCGCTGACGCTGTGGCTGCCCTCGCTGCTCGGCGTACTGGGTGTGCTCCTGGCACTGGTCGTAATGAGAGTGCGCGGGCCGAACCCGCTGTTGGCTCCAGGATTGGTGCTCGTGGCCGGGGTGCAGCTGTGCGTATGGGCGTTTCTCAGCCGGTCCAGCCTTTCCAAGCCCATCTTGCCCACCGACCTCTCGTGGCCCCTCCATCGGTTCGTGATAGCGGTGGCGTTCGTGAGCGGTCTGGGGTTGATCGGCTACGGGCTCGATCGTCTGTTTGGAGTTGTCAGCAGGGCAGACCCTCAGGGTCTGATCTGATCCCGTGCTTTGTTTACCCATTTGGACCCCCGTGGTGATCTAGGGTGTCAGGGAATCGCCCTATAGGAGGAGCCGTCCGAATGTCAGACTCAAACGCTCAGACCCCCCCGGGTTGGTACTACGCGGCCGGGGATCCCCCCGGAACCCAGCGTTACTGGGACGGGTCACAGTGGCAGGGTGGCCCACAGCCCGTCGCAGCCGGCGGCCCTGGAGCCATGACGGCCGGAGGTGCGACCTTGGCCAATCCCGGCTCTCGCCTCCTGGCTCGCATCGTCGACTTCCTGGTGTTGCTCATCCCGTTGATCATTGTGAGCGTCGTCCTCGGGCAGGGGTGGTTCGCCACCCTCGTGACCTTCCTGCTGGTGGCGGCCTACGAGGTCTACCTGCTGGGAACCCGCGGCGCCACAATCGGCAAGTCGGTGATGAACGTCAAGGTGGTCAACGAGGACTACAGCGACATCAACATGGAAATCGCCGTGCGCCGCTACGCCATCAACGCGGTGAGCCTCGTGCCCGGGATCGGCCAGCTCATCAACCTCTTGGTCGGAATCGCCTCGATCATCATGATCTTCACCGACGGTCAGCGCCAGGTCGTGTGGGACAAGATCGCCAAGACGCTGGTCATCTCCACGAAGTAAGCCCTTCACCGGCCCCGACCCGTGACCGACACCGGTTCTGCGACCCCTCCCGGCTGGTACCACGCGGCCGGAGACCCGCCCGGCACCCACCGATACTGGGATGGAGCTCAATGGCAGGGCGGTCCCCAACTCGTCGTCGGCCACAGCCCCGGGGCGCTCTCGGGTCTGACGCCCGCTCCGCTTGGGTCCAGACTTCTCGCCTTCATCATCGACAACGTGATTCCAACGCTTGTTTCGCTCCCGCTACTGCTGGTGCTGGTGCTCGTGGCCCGGAGCGCCAGCGCCGCACCGGCGGTGTTGATCCTGTTGCTCTGGTGGCTGGCGGTCTTTGGGTTCTACGTGTGGAACCTGGTCCTGCGTCAGGGAAGCACGGGACAGTCGATCGGCAAACAGCAACAGGGGATCGCCCTTCTCGACTACCAGGGACGACCCGTCGGTGCTGGCAAAGCGTTCCTCCGGTGGTTTCTCGGCGGGATCATCGACAACTTCCTGCTGCTGAACACGCTGTGGATCTTCTTCGATGCCGACAATCAGCGGCTGGCCGACAAGATCATCGACGCCAACGTGTACCAGGCCCCGAACTAGGAGCCGGACCTTTAGCCGCCGTCGGCTGAGACCTCGCCGTTGTCCGGTTCCCGTAGCGCTTCGAGCAGGTCGCCTCGGGCTCGTGCCACCCGCGAACGGACCGTACCGATTGGAACTCCGATCACCCGAGCGGCGTCGGCGTAGGACAAGCCGACCAGTTGGGTGAGCACCATCGCTTCCCGACGTTCTGGACTCAGGGCCGCCAACAGCAGATCGTTGTCGACCGTTCCACTGCGGTCGGGAACTCCGGGATCGGGCAGCTCGGCCGGGCTGATCCGCAGCCGTCTCCGGCTCCGTGATCGCACCGCATCGGCACAGGTGTTGCGAGCGATCGTCATCAGCCACGCTCGGGCCGAGCCGTCGTTGCGAAACCTCGGCAATGACCGGAGCGCCCGCACGTAGACCTCTTGGGCGAGGTCGTCGGCGTTGTCCGGATCGCCGAGATGGCGACAGACGTCGAGCACGGCCTGTTGAGATGCTCGGATGAATGCCTCGGCCGCAAGTTGATCACCATCTCGGGCCTGAAGGGCGAGTGCGGTCCAATCGTTGATGGGCCCAATGATGCCAGCGCGGGGAACCAGCTGGCACGGTCGAGCGACAAACGTTACATGGACTGTTCAGAGGCACGATCATGGATCTCGGCCCGAATCGATGGCGAACCGGTCGACGATCCCGCCGCCGTCGAGGCCCACCAGCGCGGCTGTCCGGCGTGTGCTGAGTTCGAAGCGCAGAGCCACTACCTCAAGCGAACGATGGCTTTCCGGCCGGTCCGCCACGAACCGCTCGATCTCGCACCTCTGGTGCTAGCCCGGGCCGGTGCTCCAAACCTGGGAGCCGGGGAATGGAAGCGGGTGCTCCTCGGCGCTACCGGGATCACGCTGCTGCTACTGGCGATCCCCGGGGTGTTGTTCGGCAGTTCTATATTCGGTACCGAACTCGGCGCCAGCGATCACAGCGGTCGTCATGTCGGCGCCTTTGCCGCGGCGCTCGCCTTCGGATTTGCCTTCGCTGGGTGGCGGCCGGAGCGGGCGATCGGTCTCGTGCCTTTCACCACCGCTCTGGGCGGGTTGATCATTCTCACCGGGGCCATCGACACGATTCGGGGCTCGGCCACCGGCCTGGCCGAAGCCAGCCATTTCTTGGAGCTGTTCGGCGTCGGGTTGGTGTGGGAGATCTCAGGCGGCCGAGCCCGGCTCGGTTCGTGGGTGGCGCGGCTCGCTCCCGGTTGATCGGGGTGCGGGCTCAGCCGACGATCTGACGCCCGATGATCTCCTTCATGATCTCGTTCGTGCCGCCGTAGATCTTCTGCACCCGAGCATCGCGCCACGCCCGGGCGATCGGGTACTCCTCCATGTAGCCGTAGCCGCCGTGCAGCTGCAGGCATCGATCCATCACCCGACACTCGAGCTCGGTCGTCCACCACTTGGCTTCGGCGGCGTCCTCGGCGGTGAGTTCGCCGGCGAGGTAGGCCTCGGTCTGGCGATCGATGAACACCTGGGCGATGTCGAGTTCGGTCTTCATCTCTGCCAACTCGAACTTGGAGTTCTGGAATGAACCGATGGGCCGGCCGAAGGCGGACCGCTGTTTCACGTACTCGACCGTCAGGTCGTAGGCAGCCTTGGCATGGGCGACCGCGCTGATAGACAGGCTGAGCCGCTCCCGGGGGAGATTCTTCACCAGTCCGAAAAAGCCTTCGCCTTCGTTGCCCAGAAGGTTCTCCGCCGGCACCCGGACGTCGGAGAAGAAAAGCTCGGCGGTGTCCTGGGCGTGCATCCCGATCTTGTCGAGATTACGGCCTCGCGTGAAGCCATCCATCCCTTCCTCGACCACCAGCAGGCTCATGCCGCGGTGCTTCTGTGACGGGTCGGTCTTGGCGGCGACGATCACCAGGGAGGAGTTGATCCCGTTGGTGATGAAGGTCTTGGACCCGTTGAGAACGTACGTGTCGCCGTCACGAACCGCAGTCGTGGCGATCCCGGCCAGATCCGATCCCGTTCCCGGTTCGGTCATCGCGATCGCGGTCATCGATTCGCCCGAACAGATCCCCGGCAACCACCGGGCTTTCTGATCGTCGTCGGTCATCTCCAGGAAGTACGGCAGGCAGATGTCGTTGTGGAGGGTGATGCACATTCCGCTTGCCATCACCCCAGCCCGCAACACTTCCTCGTTGAGCACCACGTTGAACCGCCAGTCGTCCACCCCGCCGCCGCCGTACCGTTCGTCGACCTCGATACCGAGAAACCCCATCTCGCCGGCTTTGCGGAACATCGAGAGGTCCACGTTGCCACGAGCTTCCCATTCGTCGGCATAGGGAACGATCTCGGTTTCGACGAAGGCCCGAACGCTGTGGCGAAACTGTTCGTGATCGTCGTCGAAAAGCGTGCGGCTGAGCATGTGACCACACTACCGAGCACCCTCATCGAAGCTGAAGACGAACTGACAGAGCGGTTGGCGTGAGTTCGAGCCGAACCGAGTGCCGCCTACCCTGGAACCCCTATGGCCCAGGACACATCTCCGAGCCGCCGAGGGGTGTGCGTGGTCTTCGTCGGCGGGACCGCCCCAACCTCGGAGATCTACCGGTCGGCGATCGACGACCTCAAGGCACCGATCTGCGTGGTCGCCGCCGACAGCGGCGCCGACCATGCTCGGAAGTTGGGTCTGCGTGTCGATCTGGCTGTCGGCGACTTCGACTCGGCGAGCGAGGCCACCCAGAGCTGGCTGCACCGCACCGGAGCCGAGATCCATCCGCATCCGCCCCACAAGGACCAGAGCGACCTCGAATTGGCCATGGAGGCCTCGCTGGAGAAGGGTCCTGCTGCGATGTACGTGCTGGGGCTCGGCGGCGGTCGTCCCGATCATGCCCTACTCAACCTGATGGTGCTGTGCGATGAGAGATGGCAGGCGGCCCCGGTGTTTGGTGAGGCCGATGGCTGCTGGATCACCGTCGTCCGAGGTGAGCGTGGGCTCGAAGGTGAACTCGGTTCGGTCGTATCGCTGCTGGCGGTCGGCGGTCCGGCGACGGTGAGCACAGATGGCCTCCTGTTCGGTCTCGAGGGTGAGGAACTGAGCCCCACCAGCGCCCGTGGGCTGAGCAACGTGATCACACGTTCTCCCGCATCGATCGATGTCACCTCCGGCGTGGTGCTCACCCTCCAGCCCGGCATGGGACGGCTGAGCAGTGTCTGAGCAGTCGGCGGGCATCTCGCCCGACCGTCCGAGTCGGCGGGAGAGGCGGGCTGCGAAGCGGGCGGCGAGGCGCAGTTGGCCCCAGCGTCTGCTGCTGCTGCTGAACGTGGCCGGAATCGGATTAGCCCTGCTGTCGGCGTACGTGATCAAGAACAGCTACGGGAGAATCGAACGTATTGAGCGGGTTGAGCTCACCGGATCGCTCACTCCGGTCGAAGACGGGAATCCCCGGGGCGAGAGGGTGCTGAACGTACTCCTCGTCGGATCCGACTCATCGGCCTCACTCGACCCCGACAGCCCGATTCAGGAGGGCCGGCAGGGAGAGCGCAACGGCGATGTGATCATCGTCGCCCACATCGATGAGCGCGACGGTACGGCGGCGTTGCTCTCCATTCCCCGCGACCTGTGGCTGCCGATCGCCGGTCGCGACCGGGAGGCCAAGATCAACAGCGCCTTTGCGGTCGGCGGACCGGCCATGTTGATCGACACGATCGAGGAGAGCTTCGGGATCCCGATCCACCACTATGTGAATGTCGATTTCGCAGGGTTTCAGGGGCTGGTTGATGCTCTCGGCGAGGTCGAGGTGTGGTTCGATCGACCAGCCCGCGACTGGAATGCCCGAACCAACTCCTCCCAGACCGGTTTCCTCATGCCCGAGCGAGGCTGCCAAGCCCTCGATGGACCGACCGCGCTGGCTTACGTGCGCTCGAGGTACTACCAGACCATGAATGACGATGGCATCTGGGAGGGCGGTCTGGCCGAGGCCAGCGACCTCAACCGCATCAGACGGCAGCAGGACTTCCTCCGTCAAGTGGCGGCGCAGGCGATCGCGTCAGGCTCGCGGAACCCCTTCGTCTTCGACGGCCTGGTTGATGCCGCCGTCGAGCACGTCACCTTGGACCAAGAACTGACGCCCGCCCTACTGCTCGACATCGGCAACGCGTTCCGCGAGTTCGACAGCGACAGCCTGCTCGCCTACAGCCTGCCAGCCGAATTCGGTTGGGTCGGCTCGGCCAGCGTGCTGTTCGTGGACCAGCGCAATGCCGCACCGGTGCTGGAACTGTTTCGCGGCGCTCGAATCACCGATGCCCGAACCATCCGGCCTGAGATCCACCATGTTGCATCCCGCACTGAGGAGGCGGCCGATCTGGCTGAGAGCCTGTTGATCAAGGGATTCGGTGAGGTAGGCACCGAGATCGGATCGGTGGAGACCCCGGGGATCCAACTACGCCATGGTCCCAGCGCCGCCGAGGTCGCCGCGGTCGTCGCCGCTCACGTTTCCGGGGTTGTCTCAGTGGTCGAAGACCCCGATCTACCCGGGCGTACGGTCGTGGTCGCCTTGGGCGAACCAGGATCAGAACCCGAATCGGTCGATGCCGACGGTCAAGCGATCGTGGTCGACGACTCCGGGCGTCGCTCCGACGATCCGGGCCTCGATGAATTGCGGTCAACTGAAGCCACTTGTGGCCGATAAGACATCAAACGGGCGTCCGAAGCCCGGCTAGCCCGCTTTTGTCGGGTAAGTCCACCCACTTCGGTCGTTCAGGTTGATGTCGCTAGCCTGCAAAGGTTGGCGGGAACAGGAACTCGGAGAACGACGTGGCAACTATTGCCGTTATTGGAACCGGATACGTAGGACTCACGACCGGCGCGTGTTTTGCCCATCTCGGCCACGACGTAATCTGCGCCGATATCGACGAGGAAAAGATTGCTCGCCTCAAGGAGGGGCAGATTCCGATCGTCGAAGATGGGCTCGACCGCGTTGTGGCCGAAGCGCTCTCGGCCGGAAAGATCCGCTTTGTCGTAGGTGCAACCAACGCCAGCGAGCACGCTGAATTCCACTACCTTTGCGTACCCACTCCCCAGGGTTCCGACGGACGGGCCGATCTGCGGTTTCTCGAGGCCGCGGCCGCCGAAATCGGCCCGAGTCTGCCGGCCAACAGTGTGGTGGTGAACAAGTCCACCGTCCCTGTCGGATCGACCGAGGTGGTGGCTAAGCACCTCGACCGGCCCGACGTTCGGGTGGTGTCGAACCCTGAGTTTCTGCGGGAAGGAACTGCGGTCCAGGACTTCCTTCACCCCGACCGTGTGGTGATCGGCTCCAGTGATCAGGAAGCGGCGATCAGGGTGGCGGCGCTGTACAGCAAGGTTCGGGCTCCGATCATGGTGACCGACCCGGTTTCGGCCGAGACGATCAAGTACGCAAGCAACGCCTTCCTGGCCACCAAACTGAGTTTCGTGAACGCCATCGCCACCCTGTGTGAACACGTCGGTGCAGATGTCAACGACGTGACCCTCGGAATGGGCTACGACACCCGCATCGGCAAGGAGTTCCTCAAACCAGGCCCGGGATGGGGCGGCAGCTGCTTTCCCAAGGACGTTGCCGCGCTAGCTCGCATCGCCGATGACTACGACTACGACTTCGCGCTGCTGCGCGAGGTACTCAATGTCAACGAGGCCCAGTTTCAACGCACCGCCCAGAAGGTCATCGATGCGCTCGGCCCCGATCCGTCGTCAAAGAAGGTCGCTGCTTGGGGCCTCACCTTCAAAGCGGGAACCGACGACCTGCGCGAGTCACCGGCCATCGAGGTGCTGCAGCGGGTCAGCGGATCCGGCGCTCAGGTGGTCGCCTTCGACCCGGCGATCCCGAGTGAGATTCCTCAACTGCCGCTGGTCACCGTCGAGTCAGACCCGCTCGTGGCCGCCAAGAACGCCGACGTGCTCGTCGTGCTCACCGAATGGCCCGAGTTCAAGTTCGTCGACTTCGATCAGCTTGCCGACCAGATGCGGGGCCGTACCGTTGTCGATGGCCGTAACCTTCTCGATCGCTCAACCCTGAAGCGGCGCAACTTTGAAGTGATCGGTATCGGGCGCTAGAGATGGCACGGGTCGTCGTCACCGGCGGCGCCGGATTCCTCGGATCAACCCTCTGCCGATATCTCCTTGAACGAGGCGATGAGGTCGTCTGCCTCGACAACCTGTTGACCGGCTCGGAGGAGAACATCGAGGGGCTGTTCGATCAGCCCGGCTTCTCGTTTTCCAACCAGGACGTCACCAACCACATTTGGATCCCCGGCCCGATCGACGCAATCATGCATCTCGCCTCACCGGCCTCGCCTATCGACTTCGCGAAGATCCCGATTCAGATCATGAAGGTGGGAAGCCTCGGGACCCACAACTGTCTCGGCTTGGCCAGGGCCAAAGGCGCCACCTTCCACTTCAACTCCACCAGCGAGGTCTACGGCGATCCGTTGGTACATCCCCAGCCCGAGTCGTACTGGGGGAACGTCAACCCGAACGGACCCCGCAGCGTCTACGACGAGGCCAAACGCTTTGGCGAGGCTCTTACCCTGGCCTACAAGGCCAAGCACGACATCGATGTGCGAATCGTCCGGACCTTCAATACCTACGGACCTTCGATGCGGCCCGACGATGGACGGGTGGTGTCGAACTTCATCACCCAAGCGTTGCGGGGGGAGCCGCTCACCGTCTATGGCGACGGCACGCAGACCCGCAGCTTCTGCTACGTCACCGATCAGATCGAGGGCCAGCTCGCCCTGCTCGACAGCGGCTACACCCTGCCGGTCAACATCGGAAACGACGTCGAGTTCACGATGCTCGAACTCGCTGAGCACGTTGTCGACATCACCAACAGCTCGGCGGGGATCGTGCACGAACCCTTGCCTCAGGACGATCCGACTCAGCGGTGTCCGGACCTGACCGTGGCCAAGCGTGAGCTGGGCTGGTCACCGACGGTGCCGCTGCGGGAAGGGCTCGAGCTCACCACCGAGTACTTCGCCCGCAGACTGGGCCTCGCGTCGTAGGCTCGGCCCCGCCGGGGCCGAGTAGCATCGGGGGCGATGAGGGTCGCCGTCACCGTTGAGCAGTTCTGGCATCCGGTGCCCGGCGGAACCGCCCGAGCGACCCACAAAACGGTGAGGGCACTGCAGCGAACCGGCGAGATCGACCTGGTCGGCGTAGCGGCCGCCCACCCCGACGGAATGGAAGCCAGCGAGCTGACCATCCCCGTCGTCCACAGTCGGTTGAAACGGCCGGTCCTCTACGAGTCATGGCTCCGGCTGAACCGTCCAAGGATCCAGCCGCTGGTCGATGGATGCGACGTGATCTGGGCGTCGGCGATGGTGCCTCCACCTCAGGACGGTTCCGCACTGGTCAGCACGGTCCACGATTTGGAGTTTCTCGATCATCCCGAATGGCACACGTCGCGGGGCCGAAACTTCTTCCCGAGGGCGTTCAAAGCGGCGGCAAAGCGTTCTGACCTGATCGCGTGCCCATCTCAGACCGTGGCCGATCGATGCGCCGACGCCGGTGTCGAACCCGATCGGTTGAGGGTCATCCCGTGGGGCGTATCGGCGAGCCGGGTCGAGGACCGGGAGATCAGCGAAATCCGGGCACATTACGGCCTGCCCGACACCTTCGTGTTGTGGGTTGGCACGATCGAACCTCGAAAGAACTTGACCGGACTGGCTGCCGCGATGCAGTCGCTCGATGTGCCGGTGGCGGTGGTCGGCCCCGATGGCTGGAAGCTCACGGTCGAGGATGCGATCCTGGGCCCGCTCGGAGATCGGTGCCACCGCCTCGGGAAGGTTCCCGACCGGGATCTCCACTGCCTGTACGCCGCCGCGTCTGTGTTTGCGTTTCCGTCGCACGCCGAGGGATTCGGGCTGCCGGTGCTGGAGGCGATGGCGCAGGGCACCCCGGTGGTCACGTCGAGGGGGACCGCAACCGAGGAGACCGCCGGGGGCGCCGCCTTGCTCGTCGACCCAAACGATCCCGCCGAGATCGCAGATTCGATCGAGCGGCTGCTCGATGACGAAGTCCTGGCCGCTCGTCACACCGCGCTCGGCCTCGACCGCGCCCACGTGATGAGCTGGGACACCACCGCCAGCGGCTACGCCGCAGCCTTCGCCGAGGCCCTCGGGTAGCCGGCGGTGGAAACGATCGGAGTCAACTTGTTGTGGCTCGAGCCGGGTGTGGTCGGCGGCAGCGAGGAGTACACGCTCAGTCTGCTGCGGGCGGTGCACGACCTCGATCCGCTGGACATCGAACTGAAGCTCTTTGCCCAACAGGGGCTGATCGACCACCACCCCGATCTCGAGAAAAGATTCGAGGTGCTCATCGCCCCCAAACTGCCGGGAGGTAAGGCCGGTCGGATCGCCGCAGAACACACCTGGCTCGCCCGCCAGAGCGCCGATGTTCGCGTGGTCCATCACGCCGGCGGAGTGATTCCGGCTGGAACCGCCGGCCCATCGATGCTGACCGTCCTCGACCTTCAGCCCCTCGACATGCCGGAGAACTTCGGACCGGTCAAACGGAATTGGCTGGGGCAGATGATTCCCCGGTCCTTGGAGCAGGCGGTCGTGATCGTCGCCCCGAGCAGATTCACGGCGTCGCGAATCACCGAGCTGTTCGACGTCGATCCGCAGCGAGTGCATGTGGTGCCCTTTGCGCTGAACGACCTGACCGTGCCGATCGACCCCTCACCCACGCCGGTCTTCGTGTATCCGGCGATCGCCTACGCTCACAAACGCCATTCCGACCTGGTCGAGGCATTCGCGATCTTGCGCATCGATCATCCCAATGCCGAACTGGTGCTCACCGGCGCCCCCGGACCCCTCACCGATGCGGTTCGGAACCAGATCACCGCAGCCGGTCTCGGCGAGTCGGTGACGGTCACAGGCCGAATTCCCCGCGACGAGCTGATGGCGCTCATGGGAGCTGCCACAGCGGTGGTGATCCCCTCGGAATACGAAGGGTTCGGTGTTCCCGCCCTCGAAGCGATGAGCCTGGGAACACCGGTGATCGTCGCCGACGCCGGTTCGTCCCCGGAGATCGTCGGAGGATGCGGCATCGTGGTCCCGCCCCGCCAGCCCGCCCGCCTCGCCCACGCCATGCACCGGGTGATCGTCGACCCCGACCACGCCCGAAAGTTTGGTGAGGCCGGAATCCAACGGGCTGCCAACTTCGGGTGGGAGAAGTCGGGTCGGGCGCTCGTCGACGCCTACCGCGACGCGCTGGCCGGCTCACCGTGACCGGGCCCGACATGCGAATCCTTGTCCTCTGCCCCCATTTCGCTCCCGATCTCCACGCTGCCACCGGCGAGGTGATGACCGAGCTCGTGGAGTCACTGGCCGCTCGCGGTCATACCGTCGACGTCGTCACCTCGTTGCCGTGGTACCGGGATCACGATGTCGAACCCGCATGGCGGGGTCGCCCGGTGAAATCCGAAACGACCCACTTCGGGTCAGTCACGAGGGTCTGGCCGTTTCCCACCGACAAGGGAAGCGTCATCGCCCGGTCGCTGGCCTTCGCCGCCCAGACGGCGTTGTCGTTCGGCGTGGCGCTGCCCAAACGGCGGCCCGATGTCGTCCTGGCCATGTCTCCTCCGATCTTCTTCGGCAGCGCGGCGCGGTGGCTTGCAGCCCGATTCCGCGTGCCGTTCGTCTTCAACGTGCAGGACATCTTTCCCGACGTGGCGGTCGACCTCGGAATGCTCAGCAATCCGAGGGCCATCAGGTTCGCCCGCTGGTTGGAGCGATCGCTGTACGACGCGGCCGATGCCGTCACCGTCCTCAGCGAAGACCAGGCCCGGAACGTTCGAGCCAAGACGACCGATCCGAGCAAGGTCGTGACAATTCCAAACTTCGTCGATACCGGGCGGGTTGCCAGAGTCGACCGACACACCGACTACCGACGCAGCCACAACCTCGGCGATGAGCTCGTCGTGATGTATTCGGGCAACGTCGGCTTCAGTCAGAGCTTCCACCTCGTGCAGGCTGCGGCTGCTCACTTCGCCGATCGGGCCGACATCCGCTTCGTGATCAACGGCGAAGGAGCTGCCCGAACCGAAGTGGATCGGTGGGCCGAACCGCTCAGAAACGTGATCGTCTCCGACTTCGCCCCGAGAGAGCAAGTGTCCGATGTGCTCGGAACCGCCGACCTGCACCTGATCCTGCTCTCGAAGGGCCTGGCGCAGTCGAGCACGCCGAGCAAACTGTACGGAATCCTGGCCGCCGGTCGACCGGTGCTCGCCTCGATCGACCTTGGCAGCGAAGCCGATCAGATCATCGGTCGATCCGGTGCTGGGCGGACCGTGCCTCCCGACGACGCCGATGCGTTCATCGATGTACTGGAAGATCTCCTTTCAGACCCGGCCGAGCTCGCCGCAATGGGCCAGAAGGCCTACGGTTTTGTCGACCAACTGATGACACCTGACCAGCAAGCCCAGGCCTATGAGCGTCTGTTTGCCCAGCTGAGGTCGATGTAATGTGGGACAAACACCTCCCTCGCACACCCACAGCAAAGGCAACGCCACTATGCGCGCAGTAGTACTCGTCGGTGGATTCGGTACCCGTCTCCGCCCGCTCACCCTGTCAGCACCTAAACAGATGCTGCCGGTCAACGGGGTCACGATGCTCGAGCGCGTCATCATGAACCTCGCCCGCGGAGGAGTCACCGAAGCCGTGCTGGCGTTGGGCTACCTGCCCGAAGTCTTCCAGGAAGCGTTTCCTTCCGGCGAGATCGCCGGCGTGACGATGCACTACGCAGTGGAACCCGAACCGCTCGATACCGGCGGCGCCATCGGGTTCGCCGCTCGGGCCGCCGGGTTCACCGACGAGACCTTCATCGCCATCAACGGCGACGTGATCAATGACCTCGACATCGCCGAGCTCGTCGCCAAGCACCGGGCCTTTGGTGGAGAGGGCACCATCCACCTCACCCCGGTCGACGACCCTTCTCGATTCGGGGTCGTACCGATCGATGAAGAGGGCCGGGTCGAAGCGTTCATCGAGAAGCCGCCGGCGGGGCAAGCCCCCAGCAACTGGATCAACGCCGGTACCTATGTGCTTGAACCCTCGGTCCTCGACCGCATCCCACCGGGTGAAAAGGTGAGCCTCGAACGGGCGGTGTTTCCCGCCATGGTCGATGACGGCCAGCTATATGCGGTGCAGGAAGCCGGTTACTGGGTCGACGCCGGAACGCCGCAGAGCTACCTCCAGGTGGCGCTCGATCTGATCAATGGTGTGCAGGCCAACGAGCCGGCGGTCGCGGCCGACTCGGTGGTGGACGACGAGGCGGTGGTCGAGAATTCGATCATCGGTTCAGGTGCGATCATCGATCGCGGTGCTGTGGTGCGGGACTCGATGATTCAACGGGGGGCCCGCATCGGCGCCGACGCCGTTGTAATCGCCTCGATCGTCGGTCCGAACGCTCTCGTCGGCAACGGGGCCCGGCTCTCGGATCTCACCGTGGTCGGAGACTCGATAACCGTCGGGGCGAACACTGAATACTCCGGAGCCAAGATCCCCGAGACCGACTGAGCGGCACAGGGCTCGGGCGAGCGTTTGCGCTACCGGTGACCAGCCGGAACAATCGGGCGATGGACCTCCAAACGATCCTGTACGACGTGGCCGACAACGTGGCCCACATCCGCCTCAACAACCCCGGCGGAGCCAACGCCGTCACGCCGTTGTTCTCGCGGGAGCTGCGAGCCGCCATGCTCGAAGCCCACATCGACGATGAGGTCCGGGCGGTGTGCGTCACCGCCGAAGGCAAGGTGTTCTGCGCCGGAGGAGATCTGAAGCTCTTCGCCGCCGAGGGAGAGCGAGTCGGTCGGGTTGCTTCCGACATGCTCACCGATTATCACGGAGCCCTCTATCGCATGAATCAGATGCCCAAGCCGGTCGTCGCCGGTGTCGGCGGCACCGCCGGCGGAGCGGGAATGTCGTTGGTCAGCGCCTTTGATCTCGTGGTCGCATCGGAGAACGCCAAGTTCATAATGGCCTACACCAAGGCAGGAGTGACGCCCGATGGTACGAGCACGTACTTCTTGGCCCGTCACGTCGGGGTTCGGCGTGCCCTTGACCTGGTTTTGAACAACCGCATGCTGACTGCCGAAGAAGCCGAGCGATGGGGACTCGTGAATCGGGTGGTGCCCGAGGGCGAAGCCGACGACGCCGCGCTCGCCATGGCCGCTGAGTTGGCCGCCGGGCCGGGGTATGCCCTCGGGCATGCGAAGAAGCTGGTCTATGCCGGATTCGACAGCACACTTCCCGAGGCTGGCGAGCGTGAGGCAGAGGTATTCCTGGCCGCTTCGATGCATCCTGACGGGCTGGAGGGAATTGCCGCATTCGCCGCCAAACGGGCGCCCGAGTTCAACCGCAAGTAACGTTCAGGCCATGGCCAGTGCCCCAGTGACCAACGGCATCACGTTTCCCCTCGACGACTCCGCCCATCGGTCGACCACAGCGTTTGCCCGGACGGTACTATCCGCGGCGATCGGAGAATCCAATCCGGCGGCGGCCTCGGCGGCCAGGTCCGAACCGAACTGGCGGAAGAACTATCACCCTCATTTCGTCGCCGCCACCGAAGCCGGGATCTCGAGCCCGACCGACGCCAGGGCAATTGCCTCCAGAGGTCTGTCGGCGGTCCACAGTTCACTTCGATTCGTTCGGAACGGTTTGGATCTTGCCCTGGCCCAAGTGATGGCCGATCCGGCTAGCGGCGTTGCCTTCGACACCGAATCCGTTCCCGGAAACGATGTTCCGTTGCCAAGCTACACCGTGCCCTATCGCGGTACTGACCTCGGCGGCGACGAGCTCCGCGGCCAGCTCGAGCGTTGGGTCACCGAGGGTGTGGTGGAGGTGAGCGCCGCAGCGGGGCTCGAAGAAGTGCTCGACAATCCCGAGTGGCTCGACCTGTCCGACATCACCATCGTGGTGATGGGGGCTGGCGCCGAGCTGGGGCCGTATCCGGCACTGATGGGCCTGGGAGCCACGGTGGCAGCCATCGACCTGCCCCGTTCCGACATCTGGGACCGGCTGATGAGCGGCGCCGGAGGGCGCAGCACGCTGATGTATCCGGTGCGAGGGGGAGTGCCCGGCGCCGATCTCACCGCCGATCTGCCCGAACTGCGGGATTGGATCGCAGCTATCGATGGACCCGTCGTACTCGGTGGCTACGCCTATGCCGACGGCGAGGCCCACCTGCGGGTGTCGGCAGCGCAGGACGCGTTGATCGGTCACGCCCTCGACACCCGCG
>JABDJU010000184.1 GCA_013003325.1 Acidimicrobiales bacterium | reverse complement strand
GGACCGCGCCCGGCGGGATGTCGTCGAGGCGCCGCCACAAAACCAGCAACACATCGTCGAGCAGCTCATCGGCGTCGCTTGAGGCAGCCCGCCGGCGGAGATAGCGCTGCAGCGGCTCGTACACCTCAGCGGCGACTGCCTCGAATCGCGCACGGTTGAGCGTCCTGGGATCGGCCACACACTCATCTTTCATGCGACCTCTCGGCCTTCTCCGCTATTGCGAATGCGGATGAGACGTCGCGAACCCATCTGCGGTTCCGCCCTTGCAGGAGCCCGAGACTTCAGGCAGGGAACGCCATGACTATGACCCGGATCGCGGATGGTCCCGGACGGTGCCGAATGGCCAGTCCCGCGCCAGCCAGTCATTCAGCGTTCGCCAGACGACTGCATCGAACTCAGCCCGGTCGGCCCTAACCCACGAAGTGACCTCGGCGTCGACACCCTCCTCCCGCGACGGATACACGTACACGCAACCCACCACGTCGTCACCGTCGAGGATCGAGTACGTAAAGCCCTTGCGTGTCTCGAAGTGCCGCTGGTGCATCTTCATGTCGGCCAGGTTGTCCTCCAGGCTCATCGGGTACGGCCAATCGTCGTCCGGATCGGGAAACCCCGGGGTGGCCCGGATGTGGTCGATACTGGACATCCAGGCGGCGTGGTCTCGCTCGTTGTGCTGAGGTCCCAGCGGCTCGAGCCGGAACCCCGGACCTACAAACTCGGTCGGAACGATGAAGTCGTCTGGTACGAGGGTTCCCATCAGTCCCATCTCCTAGGAGGGGATGACTAGCTTATGAAACAGCCAGCTGATTCGCAGCTTTTCCTCAGCTTCAACACGTACCTTCCTGTCATGTTCAATCAACTAACCCCCATGTGGTCGCGCTCGCCCGTTCGGGTACTTGCGACCTGTCTCGCCTTTGTCTTGGTCCTCACCGCCTGCGGGACGTCGTCCGAGGATTCGGCCACGACGTCCGGCGACACCGACGGCACTACAACGACCGCTGCTCCTGATGGCGGGGACGCCACTGCCTCCGCCGTCGACACCGGCCTTTTCTTCGAGGGCGCGCTCGCCGAAGAGGTGACGACCGAGGACTGCACCCTCAGTGGCGGTGTCGAGACGACCTGCTACCGCATCACGGTTGCGGGTGATCCGGTTTCCTACGACACCGGCCCGTTCTGTCCCGACACCATCATCGACGGTGCCGAAGCCGGCGGCATATGGTTCGACGGCACCGGCGTGTACGACATCGACGGTGAGTTCATCGTCGGCCTCGCCGAGCTGTACGAGGACGACAACTGGATGATGTACGACGAGGACGGCAACGTGCTGGTGACGGAGACCGCCGAGGAGTTCGACCTGGCAGCGCGTCCCGATGTCGATCCGTCGCTACAGAACCACTGTGTCGAGGGTCGTCTCGAGTGGCTCGAGAATGGCGAACCGATTTCAACAACGGTGCTGATTCCGGTCGAGCCGGTGCTCGCCGAAAGTCCGTCGACGACCAATGGCAATCTGGGCGTCACCCTCGACGGCGTGGTCATCGCCCAGTCGGCCCCGGTCGACGCCATTCTCGCCGCCTACACCATCGCCGCCTTCGACGACTGTGGCGGCCACTACAACCCCGTCGACGGTTACCACCTCCACGGCGCAATCGGGTGCTCCGAGCTCGACGGCGTGTCCGAGGGCGAAACGCCGATGTTCGCCTACGCCATGGATGGCTTCCCGATTCACAGCCCCCTCGCCTACGCAAGCTCGGCTGATCTCGACGCCTGCAATGGTCACACGACGGAAGCCGACGGGTACCACTACCACGCCAACAGCGCTGAGCAGAACCTGGTCGTCGAATGCCTGGTCGGCCAGACGGTCGCCGGGGCAGAGGCAGGGGGCGGCCGGCCGCCCGGACAGAACTAGGGCCTGCCGCCGCACGCCGCGATAGTTCTGCTGGGCCAGCACGACGGCGCGACGCGCCGCCGTGAGCCGTTCGAACCAGCGCCGACGCCCAGGGACGAATCCCGTCCTAGTCCGGGGCGACGATTTCGAGCCGATCGCGACCCTCGTCCTTTGCCCGATACAGGGCGCGATCGGCGGCATGGATGAGACTCTCGGGTGTGAGGCCGTGGTCGGGAAACGCCGCAATCCCTCCAGACAAACTGACCTGGCCGAGGTCCCGGCCCGCAAAGACGAGGGGGACGCTCCCCAGTTCGCTTCGCATCTGCTCGGCGCGGTCGGCGGCCTGCTGCAAAGTCGCGCCGGGCAGAACGATCACGAACTCTTCCCCGCCATATCGACTCGGTATGTCCTCGGCTCGTACGAGGCTCAGGATCGTCTGGCCAATGGTCGCCAACGCGGCATCTCCTGCCCCGTGGCCGTAGGTGTCGTTGAAATGTTTGAAATGGTCGATATCAAACATGATGATCCCTAGCCCGGACTCATGGCGCGTCGCCCGTGCGATCTCCCTCTCCAGGGATGCCACGAGATGGCGACGGTTGAAGAGCCCGGTCACCGGATCCCGAATGGACTCGATCTGGAGCCGGTTGCGCAGCCGGAGGTTGGACAGGGAGAGCGCAATGTGGTCGGCGAAGCTGGTGGCGAGTCGATGCACCGGAGAAAACGCCTCTGAGGAGTCGAAGTCGTCGGCATCGAAGAGCACCGTCAGCACCCCCAGGGCCTCCCCCTGGGCAAGGAGAGGGACGCACAGCGACCATGGCGGGTCAAGGGGCTCGATGTGCGGACACACGACGTGGGTGGTCTCGGTCCCCACGGCATGAACCTTGCTGAGCCGCAGCGCCCAACAGTCGACGGGTTCGAACGTGTCCTCGCCGGAGCTCATCGAATCCCACGACACGACATTGACGACCGTGTTGCGCGACTCGTTGATCAGGCTGACCGCGCCGGCTCCGAACGTGAACAGACTGGCGGCGTAGCGTTCGATCACGCGATGCGCCTCCTCGTCGGTCTGGGACGCTTGGAGCAATTCAGCCATCTCGCTGACGAGGTCGGCTTCCTGGCCAATTCTCTGGAGATCTGCGATCCGGGCCTCCAGTTCGGCGTTGGCGCGAATGAGCTTCTGTTCGAACCGGCGCTGCTCGGTCATGTCGGTGATCGTGGCGGCTACGAAGAGACCGCCTTCACCCGGAAGCGGCGCCAGGCCGACCGCGACGGGGAATTCACGCCCGTCACTGCGCACGCCGTTGAGGTCCCGGTAGGCGCCCATCTGGCGCTGTTCCGGTTTCCGATGGAACCCGGCTCGCATAGCCCCGTGACTCGACCGTAGAGCTTCGGGCACGAGGATTTCAATCGGCTCATCGATCAGCTCATCTGGTCCATAGCCAAACATGTCTTCGACGAGCTCGTTGGCGAAGATGATGCGGCCGCTGTCGTCGCTGATGAGGATGCCACCCGGCGCCGATTGGATCAGGGTGCGGAATCGCTCCTCGGATGCCCGCAGGTTCTGTTCTCGGCGCCGGTCCTCGGTGATGTCCCGTGCCGCCGCATAGAACAGGTCGCTGTCAACAGCGGTCGTAGCCGTCCAACTGAGCCATCGGTACGAACCATCGGCGTGCCGGTACCGGTTCACGTACTCCGCAGTCCCCGATTCTTTGGTCACCTTCGCCATATCCTCGGCGGCACGCCGCCGGTCCTCGGGATGAACGAAATCGAGCAACGGCGCCGCCATGAGCTCGTCGATCGTCCAGCCGAGCACACGCTCCCAGGCCGGATTCAGATACTTGAAATAGAGATCGAAGCCGGCCACACACAGGAGCTCGGGCGAGAGATCGAAGAAGCCGCGCAGGTCGACGTCCAGAACCGCCTGGTCACGCCTCGAATCGACCTCATCCGGGGCGATGACGATTGTCAAGCCAGTCTCAGTGGTCGAGCGTTGGGTCATCAGATGCTCCTCACAGGGGTGGGTGCATGCTTTCCGAACACGACCAGTATCGGCGTCATAGATGGGGGAATTTAGGGAAAAGACCAGACTTCCGGGGTCACCGACCTGTGTCGCGTCCCGGCAACGCGTCGAGCGGGCAAGTGTGCGCAGGAGCTGGCAACCGGTAGAGCCGGTTCCCGGTGTCGGAGAAGCGTTGTCGGTGTCCACTACACGGAGACCAGCGCTGGTGACATCGTTCTCGATTAGCTGATCACCGGCACGCAGTGCCTGTCGAGTCCGCACCAAGCGCATTAGCGAGGATCGACGCTGTTGGCCGCACCCGGCGAGCGTGTCTCGTGAGCTTGTGGTCGGAGAGGGATTCCATAGACATCCACCACGTATCAAGCTAAGTTGATGACATGGATCCTGTGATCCTGGCCAGCGCCCGCAAACACGGGATCGAGGACACCGACATGCTCCACGCCTACCGCAACCCCATCCGAGTCTTCCAAGCGGACGACCTCGTCATGCTGATCGGCGCCGACGAAACCGGTCGCCTCCTCGAGGTAGGCGTGGTGGCCGGCGACGGCGTCGAGTTCATCGTGCATGCCATGGCAGCCCGACCACGATTCTTGGAGAGACCGTAATGCCGAGATCCATCCAGGACATCCTCGACCATGCCGACGCACTGGCACATCGTTTCGAGGACTACCAACCAGCCGAAGGTGATGAGCGACCCGTCGAGGAGTATCTCCTGCAGCGGGCTGCCCTGGCGCGAGCTCGAAGCGAGCGGCAAATCCTCGATGCCGTAGTCGCAGCCCGAACGGCAGGGATCTCCTGGGCCAAGATCGGTGAGCTGCTTGGAACTTCTGCACAAGCAGCCCAACAGCGGTACGGAGCGGTCATCGAACAGAGTTGACGTGACCCCGAGCAACCGATCAAAGGGGGTGCCGCTGTGCGCTATCAGGCGATGCGGGCGTTCGTGTACCCGATTTGGCGATCAACGTGCCCTGATCGGTGGCGGATGGGAGCCGGAGCAGTTCATTGAACGACCGGATTGGGCACCGGCGTTATGGTCCGATGTGACGGTGACGCACCCGAGTCGGAGATGGGGATCGACATCACCTACCACCAAGATGGCCGGGTCGTCGTCGAATCCCGGCCGGGTGTAGTTGAGTCGAGTGTCGGAGAGAGGACTCGAACCTCCACGGGCTTATCGCCCACTGGGTCCTGA
>JABDJU010000181.1 GCA_013003325.1 Acidimicrobiales bacterium | reverse complement strand
GTTGTTGAGCTGGTGTGCTCAGCACGAGGCGGCGAGCGCAGCGTCGGTGCTCGGCGGCTTCGAAACCGGCACCTATGCCCTTTCAACCCAGCCGATCCCTGCCGACACCACGCTCCGCATCGGGACCGAGACGTTCTGCGTCGCGACCGAAGGTGTAGGCGTCTCCCCGGTACACGCCCGTCGCCCCTGTGCGGAACCGACCCCGATCACCGCGCCGTTCACCTGGCACAACGATCACTACACCGCTGCGATCACGACCGAGGGGCTCGCCGTCGACGGTCGCCCGGGCCAGGCTCGCATCGAGGTTCGGGCCGACGCTGGGGATACCTATTCGAGCGAACCGGGAGAGCTGATCGGAGAGCTCAGCCCGACCGGGACGCCGCTGCTCAGCACCAGCGACCTCGACGCCCAAGTCAGCTATCGGGCCAAACTCGAAACCGACTCAATCAGAATCAGCGCTGACGTAGTGGTGCGGTTCGACCATACGCCGCTCATCAACATCGACATCGTGCTCGACTCCGACGGCACCGGCTTCAGGGCCGATGTGTTGTTCGACAGCGGCATCGAGTCCGACTCAGTGAGCGTTTCGATGCCATTCGACGTCGTTGAACGGGCCCATCGCGACGACGACCTTCTCCCCCACGACATCCCTGACGACCTCAAGGCGATCCTCATGGGGCAGCGGGAAACGGGAAGTGTTGATGAGTTCCCGGTTCATGATTTTCTCGCCCTTTCGGACCAAAACCGGGCGTGGGCGGTCCTCGGAAGCGGGAACCGGTCCTGTTCATCGACTCCGGATGGCACGATGTCGCTCGGCCTCCGTCGTGCCACCGAATGGCTGGCGCTCACCGGTCTCTCCGGACGAAGTGGGGATGCCGGTCCGGCGATGTATGTGCCGGGGGCCCGCTGCGAACGCGAAGTCATCCATCGTCTGGCCCTGGTCGTCCTCCCCGGTCCCGACACGATTGGCCGGCTCGTGCCGCTCAGCGAGGCGTTCCACAACCCCGCCCTGATCGCCGACGTGGATGGTGAGGGCACCGAGATCGAGTGGAGGGCCTTCACCGAATCACTGCCGATGACGTCGCTGGCAATGGAAGATGGCACTCCTACCGCTCGCTTCTACAACCCTCACAACGAACCGCACCCTCTCACGCAGCCTCGGCCTCGAACTTCGCTGCGAGGCTCGGACCTTGGCTCGGCCACAGAGCTCGAGCCCAAGGAGATCGTGACCCTCGCCGTCCCGTTCGATCCGCCGCCGGCCCCGATGGGGGCGACCGTCACGGTGCTGAACCCGACCGAGGTGCGCGTCGGCCCAAGCCGATCGGTACCGGAGTCCGAGGTACTCGACGCCCTGGTCAGGCGAATCTCTGACCTGGAGCAGAAGCTGGCCGAGAACAGCTCTGAGCGAGCGAGCGCGACGGGATCGGCTGCCTACCGCCTGGAGCATCTCGAATATGTGCTCGATCGCGAGCGCTTGGAGTTGCAGCTGTCGCTCGAGCTCAACCGACGTTTGCAGGCTTCCACCGACGAGGTGAGCATTCCCGACCACGCCGATCCGGAGATCGCCGACCTCGGCTGGGAACTCAACGAACTGCGGGTGAAGCGCAGGATCTTCGACTACGTGGTGCAGTCGTTGGCCGACTGACGGGCGGGAGCCGTTGCCCCCGCCGTCGACGGGCGTGCCGCTAAGCGGTCGGGTCGTCGACCCACCGAAGGTAGGGCTTGACCTCTTGGAGGTTTGCGAACCGTTCGCCGGCTTCCGCGGTGGACATGCCCGGTGAGGCGATCACCCGCTCACCTTTGGTCCAATCCGCGGGGGTCGCAACCGAATGGTGGGCCGTCAACTGCAGGCTGTCGATCACTCGGAGGATCTCGTCGAAGTTTCGCCCGGTCGACTTCGGATAGACCAGGATCAGCTTGATGAGGTTGTCAGGGCCGACGACGAAGACCGAACGAACCGTGGAGGTATCGCCCTCTCCGGGGTGGATCATGTCGTAGAGTTCGGCGACCTTGCGATCGGGGTCGGCGATGATCGGGAAGTTGAGTTCGGTGCCTGTGACTTCCTTGATGTCGGGGGCCCAGCTGCGGTGGTCCTCAATCGGGTCAACCGACACCGCAATCACCTTGGTGTTGCGGGCCTCGAACCCGGACTTGAGGGCGGCGGTGCGGCCGAGCTCGGTTGTGCACACCGGCGTGAAGTCGGCCGGATGGCTGAACAGGACAGCCCACGAGTCCTTCTTCCACTCGTGGAAGTCGATCTCACCATCGGTGGTATCGGCGGTGAAGTTCGGAGCGGTATCCCCTAGACGAAGTGTTGCCATGATTCCTCCTGCGGAACGGAACTATATGTACGGACATTATACCCCGGGGGGTATTACGTTTCAACCGTCTCTCAGCGGGATTTCAAGAAGTCGACCAGACGGGTGCAACCATCGACCAGCGCATCGTCGCTGAGAGTGAAACTCAGTCGAATCCAGCCGCGGCACGAGTCGCCAAAGGCGCTGGCGTCGATGACCGAGACCCCCGTCGCATCGAACAGTTCCCGAACAAAGCGGCGGACCGAGTCGGTGTGGGCCCTGACATCGGCCAGCAAGTACATGCCGGCATCTGGCACCAACACAGGAAGGTCGGGAGCGTCGGCCAACACCTGGGCGGCGAGGTCGCGCCGGCGCTTGTAGGCATCCACCATCGGGCGGAAGGCCTCGCGATACTCGGTGAGCGCCGCCAAGGCAGCAGCCTGCACGAATCCCGGAATTCCGTAGTTGACATTGACCTGCAGAGCATCAAAATGTCTCACGAGGCTGACGGGCGCTACGGCCCAGCCACACCGCCAGCCGGTCATGGCGTGCGATTTCGAGAGGCTCCCGACGGTGACGGTTCGCTCGGCCATACCGTCGAGAGAGGCGATCGAGACATGCTCGCCCTCGAAGATCACGTCGCTGTACACCTCATCGGACACGACCCAAAGATCGTGCCGCAATGCGATCTCGGCGATCGCCTCCAGCTCGGCCCGGGTCATCGCCACCCCGGTCGGGTTGTTCGGCGTCGTGATGACGACGGCTCGGGTCCTGGCAGTAACGGCGGCCTCGATGGCGGCAGCATCGGGCCGGAATCCTCCCGCCGCCGGCTGAGCGACCCGCACGATGTCGGCGCCGGTGACGCCGAGCGTCGACTGGTAGGTGAGATACATCGGATCGAGACCGATGACCTCATCTCCCGCATCCAGGAGACACATGGCGGCCGCCAGGAGCCCGTTCTGCGTGCCCGCACAGATCATCACGTTCTCGCCTCCGAGCGACAGCCCGGTACGCGCCGACATGTCAGCTGCAACCGCCGCTCTCAACTCCGGACGGCCGATGATCGGGCCGTAGTGGGTGTCCCCCGACCTGAGCGCATCGACGGCGGCGTCCACGATCGGCGCCGGCGTGTCGAAGTCGGGATCTCCCACGCTCAGGACGATGACGTCCTCGCCCCGGGCCTGCGCCCGCCACGCCGCCATGTGGACGTCCCATCCGGCCGCACCGTCGTTGTACAAACGATCGACCAACGACGAGTACCTCACCGGACCAACCCTAATTCAGCTGCCCAAAGACCTTCGAAAGGCCTCCAGCTCGGCGTCATCGATCGGCACCAAGCGCGACCGGTCTGGGAAGCCACCGCTGGCAACATCGTCGACGTAGGCCTTGAAGGCTTCGACCC
The DNA here is from genome assembly GCA_013003325.1 of Acidimicrobiales bacterium. Classification (GTDB taxonomy): domain Bacteria; phylum Actinomycetota; class Acidimicrobiia; order Acidimicrobiales; family SZUA-35; genus JABDIY01. The sequence continues at coordinate 14,549 of JABDJU010000181.1, read as the reverse complement.
TGAGTCGCTGGACGCGGTCCAGCTCGGCACCGATAGCCCCGTAGGTCTTGGCATGCCGCGGGACGTGCCCGGTGTTGGTCCCGAGCACGTCGGTGCTGAACAGATACTGGGCATCGCAGCCCGCTCCCGAACCCATGGATATCATCACCAACGATGTCCGCTGGCTGATCTCGGTTGCGACCGCCTCGGGCACCACTTCGATCTCGGCGGCGAACGCCCCGGCTTCCTCCAGAGCTCTGGTCTGTTCCCACACCTGGCGAGCGGTCGATGCAGTCTTGCCGACCGCCTTGAACCCGCCGGTCCACGTGCGCCGTGGTGGTATCAGACCCACGTGGCCGACGACCGGGATGCCTTCTGCTCGCATGCGGGAAATGGTCTCCAGACTCGCCGCCGACCAGCAGGCGTCGGCCCCGTCGGCGATGCCTCGGAAGGCGGCCCGGAGATAGTCGTCGGTGGTCACGATCGTGCCGTAGTCGAGCCCAACCACCATGAATGCAGTCGGGGCGGCATCTCGATACACCGGTGACATGATCGAGTCCTGGACGGTGATGATGTCGATACCGGCCTCTTCTGCAGCTTCGCATTCGGCGACACTGTCGACGTAGACGTTGGTGAGTTGTCGCTGTCCTTTGCCGGCCTGAAGGTCGGCGACGGTAGGCCTGGCCCGGCTCACCGCAGCCTCTCCTGCTGCACCGGCACCGGCCCCGCTCCCCGTACCGACTGGTCGAAGTCGATGATGGTCCCGGTCATCATGCCCGCCTCGTCGCTGAGCACGAAGGCGAGCGTGTTGACGATCTCGTCGATCTTGATCAGTCGTCCGAATGGAAGAGTGGCCTCGGCCTCGGCCAGCCAGGTATCCCCGCCGTCGTGATACCGGCGTTGGATGACGTCTTCGCCGGGCGTGTCCATCCATCCCGGGTTGACCGCCACAACCCGGATCCGATCGCGCATCAGCGCATAGGCGGCGTTTCGGGTCAGTGTCATGAGGGCGCCTTTCGATATGGAGTAGGGAGCGAGGATCTCCGGACCTCCCCAGGCGACCACGCTGCCGATATTGACAATCGATGCAGGCGTTCCGGCCGCCCTCGCCATTCGGGCTACCCCCTGGATGAGGAGAAACGGGGCTCGCACATTGACCGCCATCATGGCGTCGAAGAGATCGACTCCGGTGTCGAGAATCGAACCACGATCGGTGATCGCGGCACAGTTGGCGAGGTGGTGGACGACCCCATAGCTCTCTCGAGCGATCTCTATGATGCGCTGTGCATCATCAGGGTCGGCGAGGTCGGCTGAGACGAACGTGGCCTCGCATCCCCGTGCGGCCAACCCGGCGACGACGTCATTGCCCCGCTCGACACTGCGTCCGGTGACGATGGCGCCGGAGAGACCCTCGTCGGCCATGCGTTCCAGAAGGGCACGCCCCAGTCCCTGCGTCGAACCGGTCACGATCGCATTCCGGCCCTGAAACCTCGAACTCATGGGGTGAATCTAGTTCGATTCACCAGCCCGAACCCAAGGGGCGGTGCCTAGAACGCCAGAATCCCGAGACGGACCGTGTAGCCGCCCATAACGGTCCAGAACAGGATCGCAAATCGGTGCTCGCCGGCTCGCTCGTTGAGAGCCGAACCCGCCCAGGTACCTAGTGCCATCAGCGGCACTGCGGCCGCGGCCAATACGACCGAGTCTCGCCCTAACAGCTCGGCCTCGGCGAACACGGCGGTCTTGGTGGCGTCGCCGGCAAACGAAGCCAAGGAGGCCGCCCCGACGAAGTGTCGCCGGTCGAGGTCGAGGTTCCGAATGGCGACGCCTTTCAGTGGACCCGACGTCCCGGAGAAGCCGCTCGACGCGCCCGACACGAACGCCAGCAACGGCGCGAAGCCGACCCGAATCGGCTTCAGCTGGAAGCGCTCGGCGACCACGGAGGCGACGAACATCGCCACCACCGCAAAGGTGACGACCACGGTCGGAGCGCGAACCAGGAGTGTCGAACCCATCGCTGCTCCGAAGACGATCAGGACCGTGATTCCAGCCGCGGCCCTGAATGGGAGCGTCTTTCGATAGGCGATGATCTTCACCACATTGTTGCTCGAGAGCAGCAACGCCGCCAGTGCTACACCTTCCTTCGTGCCCAAAAACAGGGCCAGCGTTGGCACGAGCACCAGCGATCCGCCGAGACCGGCGGATGCCGATACCGCAAATGACAGGCACACCAGAAAAAGCACGCCGATGATCGCCAGCATCTCCATTCGAAGTCCGTTTGGGGTCAGACCCCGATCGTGCCGAGCGGGAGTTCGGCCAGCGATCGGTTGAGCTCCTCGAGATCGCCTTCGACCAGGGCCTTGAGACGGTTGAGGTGATCGTCGGCTCGGGCGGCCAACTTGTCGTAGACCGCATACGACTGCATCGTCGGAGGAGTATCGGCGCTCGATACGACCGGGGCCAGCCCGGACAGCTTCTCGAACAGCTTGGGTCGGTAGTTCAACGTGTCCCCCGCCGATGTGAATTCGGCCTGCACCAGGTCGGACTCGATGTCGCCTAGTCGTTTCTTCAATTCGGCGCATCGCTCCACCAGCTGCGCCTGGTCATCGAGGCGTTTTGACCACGAATCGAGCTGATCGTTGATTCGTCGAATCGTGTTGATTCCGACCACCATCTCCGAAAGCTTGGCCTGGATCTTGGACAGAAGGTCGAACTGCTCCTTCAGATCGTCGTCGCCGGTTGTCACCCGCGGATCTTTCACGAGCGTGAAGTCCTGTTGATGCTCTTCGCCGTTGACCGAGAGCGTGACCCGGTACTGTCCCGGCAATGCCAGCGGTGCCGCCGGGCGGCCGTGGAAGTCGCTGCCCGCCATCTTCTCCCCGGCGGCGTGATACATCGGCCACTGAAAACTGTTCATGCCTGGTTCGGCGGCGACATAGAGGCCTTCGCGATCGTCCTCACTCTCCGGGATGGAGCTGCTGAACGTCTCGATGTGGTTGCCGCCCGAATCGGCAAATGAGAGGGTGACCTCGCTCTCGATTTCATCGGGCAGCAGATAGGTCACGCGAACTCCCGGTTCTACGTCGGTTCCCCCGTCGATCACCCGTTTCACCTTGTGGCCGGTCGGCAGCTCTTCCAAGTAGAACGTGGCGCTCTGCCCGAGCGTCACGTGGTAATTCTTGCCATCTTTGGATCCCCAGAAGTCGGCGAACATGTCGGGCGGAACCCGGATCGTGTCCCTGGGCTTGAAGAGGTAACTCGTCGCCCCGTTCAGGTCGTCGTGAAGTTGATGGAGCTGGGTCAGGTCGTCGAGAATCCAAAACGATCGGCCGTGGGTGGCCACGACGAGATCGGTGTCCTTGACCACCATGTCGTAGATCGGTGTGACCGGCAGGTTGGCCTGCAGCGACTGCCAGTATTCACCGTGATCAAACGATACGAAGAGGCCGAGTTCGGTTCCCAGATACAGCAGCCCTGGGCGGTTCGGGTCCTCACGAATAACACGGCAGAAGTCGTCATCGGGCAGTCCGTTTGAGACCTGGGTCCACGTCGCCCCGAAGTCGGAGGTCTTGTAGACGTAGGGCGCAAAGTCGCCCATCTTGTGTCGGGCGACCGTCATGTACACGGTGCCTTCGTCGTGAGGGGACTCCTCCAGCATGGTCACTTGGGAGAACTTCGGAAGGCCCGGCGGTGTCACGTTCACCCACTCGCCGTTCTCGCCGTGTCGGACGTGCACCAGACCGTCGTCGGATCCGGCCATCAGTACTCCCGGTCGATGGGCAGAAGCGATGAACGAGAAGATCGTTGCGTACATCTCGGCCCCGGCGGTGTCCATCGTGAGGGGGCCGGACACTCCCATGGTCTCGGGGTCGGCGTAGGTGAGGTCGGGGCTGATGACCTCCCAGCTGTGTCCTTCATCGGTCGAGCGAAAGACCACGTTGGCGCAGGCGTACAGCATGTTCGGGTTCTGCGGCGAAAACACGATCGGGTAGGTCCACTGGAATCGGTACTCGGCGGTATTGCCTTCGTCGTACTCCTCGGGCCACACCGTCACGAGCTGGACCTGGTCGGTGGTGCGGTCGTAGCGCTGAAGGGCATCGCCGCCGCCCATCGAGCTGCCGATGGCACCCACGTACACCACGTCGGGGTCGCCGGGTTTGGGAGCCACGTAGCCGCTTTCGGCGGTGCCGGGCGGGTAGCAGTCGCCCCAGTTGATGGCGCCTTTGCCGGTCCTGCTCGGCACGGCGATGCTCGAGTTGTCCTGCTGGGACCCGTACACCAGGTACGGGTACTGATCGTCGACCGCAACGTGATAGAACTGCGCCGTCGGCTGGTTGTAGACCGACGACCACGAGTCCCCACCGTTCATCGACACCCATGCCCCGCCGTCGTCGGCACCGATCATGCGATCCGGGTTGTCGGGGTCGATCACGAGATCGTGGTTGTCGCCGTGGGGGGTGTGGAACTCGGTGAACTCTTTCCCACCATCGATCGACTTCCACGCCTTCTGGTTCATGACGAACACAGTGTCGGGGTCGGTCGGGTGGGCGATCACGTGCTGGTAGTACCACGGCCGCCAGCACAGATCCGGCTTCGACGATGTCTTCGACCACGTGTCACCGCCGTCGTCGCTGCGGTAGAGGCCACGCTTGCGACCTTCGGCTTCGACGACGGCCCACACCCTCCCGGTTCGGGCTGGTGAAATCGCAACCCCGATCTTGCCCAGCGTTCCTTCTGGCAAACCTTTGTGGCCACTGATGTTCTCCCAGGTATCGCCGCCATCACGGGATCGCCACAGCCCGCTGTCGGGCCCACCGCTGTTGATCGACCAGAAATTGCGGCGCGCTTGCCAAATCGTGGCGAACAGCAACCGGGGGTTGTTGGGGTCGAGGCAGATGTCGGCTCCGCCGGCGCTGTCGCTCACATGCAGCACCAGTTCCCACGTCGCCCCTCCGTCGTCGGACCGGTAGATGCCTCGTTCCGGATTGTCCTTGGTCGAGTGGCCGAGCGCAGCAACGTAGACGAGGTCGGGGTTGTCGGGGTGAACCCGGATTTTTCCGATGTGGCGGGACTCGGGAAGCCCGACATGGGTCCAATGCTCGCCAGCATCGGTCGAGCGATACACCCCGTCGCCATGGGTGACGTCGATCCGGATCGTGGACTCTCCAGTGCCGGCGTAGATGACGTTCGGGTCCGATGGTGCGACCGCCAGAGCCCCGATCGACCCGGTCGTCAGCTGTCCGTCGGTGACGTTGCGCCAATAGAGCCCGCAGTCATCGCTCTTCCAGACCCCGCCGGCCACCGCCCCGAAATAGAACACGGTCTGGTCTTGGGGATCGGCGGCTACGGCCACCACACGACCCCCGCGGGTCGGACCGATGCAGCGGTAGCGGATCTGACTGAGAAGCTGTGGATCGACGGCCATCGCCCGAACGTAGCGGAGCGACCCAGCGGTGCGAAATGCGTCAGAACTCAGGCCACTCGTCGTGACTTCGCCCCAGTTCGTCGAGTCGCCGCTCGGCCCACACTGGAATGCCGATCGACTCGCCCCGCAGCGCCGTCTGGGCCATCTCACTGTGTTCATCCCAGACGTGGCAGCTGTTCAGATTGAAGACCATCGCTTCCCGCCGTGACGCTTCGTCTTCTGAGAACCTCTCGATCGGGACGTTCTCGGTGTCGAGGTGTCGGACACTCCACATGCTCTGGACTGCAACCGGTGCCATCGCCCGCAGGAGAGCTCCGATGTGAGTGCAACCGCTCACGCCGCCAAACCGCTCGGTTACTTGACGGCTGAAACCGCGACCGATGGACATGCCGATGAGCTGTTCATAGCTCGACTCGATGCTGGTGCACTGGATGTGGGGTGTCACCTCCATGACAACTTCGACATCGGAGATCATCAGGGTCGGGAGTTCGAGAATCAAATCGACAACCATCTGGTGAATGGGAAGCGCACGTTCATCGTCGGCGAAGTACAGCCCGGGCGGCTTCTCATCGATGATCGCCCCTCGTAACCGCATAACCCCAGACCGTTCGTAATACGAACGCACCGTGTATTTGCGGGTGTGCATGAGCGGAGCCGATGGCTCTGAGGGAAGGCGGGACACGTTCTACAGCATGGTGATCCGGGCACTCTTGACACAACGTATGCCCGGTGCGAATCGCCGTGGAGCGGGTGAAACTCCCCTTGTCCTCTTGAGTCGGACGAACACATGGTCACCGATCTCTGCCCATGCAGCGCTCCACCCGATCTGCCGACAACTCAGTTGGCGTCCTGTACGCCGCTTCACGTCTACACAAAGGAATCGACCCAGAATGAACTCCTATCTCAAGGGCGCCAAGCTCAAAGCCGTCGCCTTCGGACTGATGGCCCTGAACGCAGTAGCGTTCATCGGTGGTGGCTGGACCAACTTCGGCACCTACTGGTTCTGATAGCCACTTTCTCAACCAAGCGGGTTTAGGGGTCGATGACACCCGTGAACCCGATGAGTTGACGCGGGCCTTGCCTGCATCAACTTCTTTCTCAAACCATGAAGATCCCTTTCGTCACACAGACCAGCGCGCTCGTTGCAGCCGTAGTGTTGGCTGCTGTGGCATCGTCGGCCACTGCGTGGGCTCTGGTCGACCTTGCGAGCCCCCCCGGGATCCTGCCTGCGGTAGCCATCTTCGCGATGCTGCTGCTCCTCTTGGAGCTGAAACCGTTTCCGTCTCTGAGCCAACCTCGGCTGATGGTCTTTTCGTGGGCCTTCGCCTACGCACTGCTCTTCCTCATTCCGCTCCCCTACGTGTTGGTCATCTGCGCAGTCGGTTTGAGTCTGGCCCAAGCGGCGAACCGGATCGCACCGCTCAAGGCGCTGTTCAACGTGGCCCATTTTCAGCTGGCTGTAGCGACCGGGTGGCTCGTCGGTTCTCGGTTCCACGATCCACTGTCGGTGGCGTACGGCATGGATGTGAGCCCGATGTGGATCCTCTGCGTGCTGCTGACCTGTGGGGTCGGACTTCTCGCCAGCAGCCTACTGGTCGGTGTGGTCATCGGCCTCCACCAGAAGACCCGTCTGCGGGCGTCGATCGCCACGACCATCGCCGACAATGCCGAGACCGACGGGCCGCTGCTGATGCTCACCCCCGTCTTCGTGGTCGTGGGAGTACACGGTCCTCTCCTGCTGCCGCTTCTCCTGGTGGCGTCATGGATCGTGATACACAGCTCCACTCGAGCGATGCAGAACGAACAGGAAGCCAGCCACGATGAACTGACCGGGTTACCCAATCGGCGCGCCCTCCATTCCATCGGAGGCGAAGTACTTCAGGTGGCGATCAGCCGAGGTGGCGAGATGGCCGTCGTGCAAATCGACCTCGACGGCTTCAAGGAGGTCAACGATCAGCTGGGTCACAAGTTCGGGGACAGCGTCCTGCAGATCGTGTCGGCCCGTCTTTCCGAGCGCCGCCGCTCCACCGACCATCTATTCAGAATGGGAGGTGACGAGTTCGCGTTGGTGCTGGGTGGCTGCGACGCGCACAGTGCACGTCAGATAGCCCATGCCTGTCTGAGCGAGATCGAAACGCCCATGACCGTGGACGGTGTGCGGATCGCCATCAGCGGAAGTCTTGGCGTTGCCTCGTGTCCGGTCGACGGTGACGACCTTGCAGCTCTGCTCCACAAAGCCGACCTGGCCATGTACCTGGCCAAGCGCACCGGAACCGGCGTCGAGTTGTATTCCGACGGCAACACGCATCGGCTCGACGACCGGGTCGAGATCCCCGCCCACAACGACTTCCGACCGACAGCCAGAGACACCCCCACCCACTAGGACGGCAGCCGTTCCTAGACTGCCGTTCGTGGTCAGCCGTGACTCCCCCGCAGCCGAGGTCGAGATAACCGCAGAGCTGGTCCGGACCCTGCTTCAGGAACAACACTCCGATCTGGCGGGCGACGACCTCACGTTCCTTGCCGAGGGATGGGACAACGTGCAGTTCCGACTGGGGAATGATTTGATCGTTCGGCTTCCGAGGCGAAAGCTGGCGGTGCGATTGATCGAGCACGAGCAGCGCTGGCTGCCCGAGCTCGTCGAGCGACTCCCCCTGCCGATACCGTGCCCGGTTCGAATCGGGCGACCCGGGGCGACCTTTTCCTGGCCGTGGAGCATTGTGCCTTGGGTCCAGGGCCGCGACGCCATCTCTGCCCCCGTCGGTGACACCCGACGGACAGGGGAACTCCTTGGAGTGTTCTTGCGTGCCCTCCACCAACCGGCTCCCGACGACGCACCCCACAATCCACATCGCGGAGTGCCCATCGAGGACCGTGCCGACCGGGACGGGCCAGTGCTCGAACGATTGATCACCGGCGGAATCGCGCCGGATGCGGTCATGACGATTTGGGACGAGGCTCGGGCTGCGCCCGCTTTCGCCGGACCGCCAGTCTGGCTTCACGGCGACGCCCACGCCGGCAACATGGTTGTTCGCGACGGCTTGATCGTGTCGATGATCGACTGGGGCGACATCACCTCCGGTGATCCAGCATCCGATCTCGTCGGACTCTGGATGGTGCTCGACCCAGCGGGACGGGCCGTGGCTCGAGCCGAACTCGGCTACGACGACCCCACCTGGACCCGGGCCCGGGGGTGGGCGGTGCTCATGGGTGCGATGCTCCTCGCCAACTCCGATGACCGGCCGCAGTACCGGCGGTTGGGTCAGCACACTATCGCTGAGGTTCTTGCGAGCTCGTAGCCCGCATCGAGGTGTGACGGATGCGTCACCGGCCCAGGTCCGGTGCTGCGACGGCGGTCCGTTAGCGTTGAGTTGGTCATGCCGGATCGCTTTGCCTCACTCCAACAGCGGGATTTCCGCAACCTTTGGATCGGTGGGCTGTTCAGCTTCATGGGCGTTCAAATGCAGTTCTTTCTGCGGGGAATCCTCGCGTGGGATCTGACCGGCCGGAAAGACGCGCTCGGATTCGTGTATTTCGTCTTCGGAGTCGCCCTGCTGATCTCGACCCCACTTGGCGGGGTCGCAACCGATCGCCTACCCAAGCGGGGCGTGATGCTGATCAGCCAGACAATCCTTGTGATGTCTGCATTCCTGATGGGCCTGGCGGTGCTGACCGATTTGGTCGAGTTCTGGATGCTGCTCGGTGCCGCTGTTGCCCAGGGCACCGCTTTCGGCTTCTTTGGTCCGGCCCGCATTGCGATGGCCAGCGATCTGGTCGGCCGCTCGAACCTGGGTAATGCCATCAGCCTTCAATCGTTGGCGATGAACGGATCGCGCGTGTTCGCACCGAGCTTTGCGGGAGCTCTAGCGGGATGGGCCCTGTTCGGAATCGGTGGTGCGTACATCGTTGCTGCGGTCCTGTCGACGTGCAGTCTGGTGCTGACCGTGCTACTCCCGAACCCGGCGGCTGCCCTCACCGGCAAGGCTCGGCCCTTCGCCGACATCGCTGCCGGGGTCAGCTATGTGCGGTCGGTGCCAGCGATCCGCAACATCGTTCTCACGGCCTTCGCCGTTCTGATGTTCGCCTTCAGCTACGTGAGCTTCGTGCCAGCACTGATCGAAGGCGAGTTCGGACTCACCGAGACAGAGGTCGGCCTCTTCACATCGTCGTCGTCGGTCGGTGCGCTGATGGCCGGATTCTGGGTTGCGGGCCTCGCCGACTCACCTCGCGCCAAGGGGATCATGACCTTGGCCGGCACCTTTTTCGGCGCCATGGTGATGGGCCTGGGGTTGGCACCGGTGTTCCTTGTCGCCGTCGTGATCGCCGTTATGGCGGGAGCGGCGACCACGACATTCCAGACCCTCTCGAACACGCTCGCCCTCCAGCACGCCGACGACGAGTACCAGGGTCGGGTCCAGTCGATTATGCAACTCGGATTCGCCGGCTTCGGCATGACGGCGCTGCCTCTCGGAATCGTTGCCGAGCAGATCGGGCTTCGACCCACCCTGGTGATTATGGGCGGCATCGCTGCCACGGCGGTGCTGATCTACGGCGCCATCGAGGCCCGAACGGTTTCGGTGCCGCCCGCAGAGCGGCTTGAAGAACCCGCCACCGTGGCGAGATGACCGATCGATCGCTGTTGGGGCAATAGGCTCGTCGGGTGCGCGACGCTGAGATCGATCTGACCGACACTCCCAACGATCTGGAATTCGACTGTCCTCGCTGCCATGAACCCGCTACCGGGCGACTCTACGGACCTTGTCCAACCTGCGCCGAACAACTGCGGGCGGCGATCATTGGTGAGCGAGACGACAGCGCCGTTGCCCCTGAGTTCGAGCCGAAGATGAACGTGACACCCAATGCGGTAGCCCTCAAGGACGACTGAGCTGGGCCATTTGGACCATCTACAGGCCGATCGCTCAGAGGAACATCGGTTGGCGTCGAAGGAACCCCATGGGTGGCGAGACCGATCGTTCCACGAAAGCAGGCGACGCCGAGGCGCTTGACGCAGCCGTCGCTGAGTTTCGACAGCACGGCTTTGTCGGCACTTCGGTCCAGCGCCTGGTGGAAGCTACCGGTCGCTCCCGCAGCTCGCTGTACGGGCGTTTCGGCGGCAAGGACGGTGTTTTCGTTGCGGCTCTGGAACGATATTTGGACACGATGTATCCCATCGGGGAAGGCGAGACGACCACCGCACAACTCCGTATGTCGCTCGACGGTCTCGGTCAGGGCGACACCTACTCCCCCTGCCTGCTGGTCCGTTCGTGTGCCGAGCTCGCCGACCTTCCACCGGCTGCTCAACGGCTGGTCACCGGGGCGTTGGAAAAGCAATGGAACGCGATGATCGACTCCCCGACCGTGCAGGGCGAAACGGACAAAGGAACGCTAGCACTTGCAGTGAGGCACGGACTCGCCACGCTCGCCGCCGCTGGGGTTCCCGACGATCTGCTCCACAACGCCATCGACGCGCTCACGCCGACCCGCCGGTGACTAGCATCCGTGCATGCGCGCGGTTTCTTTTGTCGATTCGATCCCGACGACTACCACCCTTCCCGATCCGGAGCCCTCACCGAGCGAGCTGCTGATCGAGGTGGCGAGCTGCGGGCTCAACGGGGCCGACATGCTCCAGGCCACAGGCAACTATCCCCCTCCCCCCGGTGCTCCGGACACTCCCGGGCTCGAGATGGCGGGCACAGTCGTGGCCCGCGGTGACCGGTGCCGGCGATTCGATGTCGGTGACCGGGTGATGGCGGTGGTCTCGGGAGGTGGGCAGGCTGAGCTGTGTGTTGTGGAGGAAATCCTTGCCGTACCGGTAGCTCGGTCCCACGAGCTCGGCACGATCGGAGGGGTTCCCGAGGTGATCGCCACCGCCCATGACGCCCTGTTCACCCAATCCGGACTTCAGATGGGCGAGAGGGTCTGTGTCCACGGTGCTGCTGGAGGGGTGGGTAGCGCTGCGGTGCAGCTGGCTGTCGCCGCCGGAGCAACTGTGACCGCAACCGTTCGCAATCCTGAGTTGAGGGATGCGGTGGCAGATTTCGGCGCCGAGGTCATCGACCCGGCTGAGTTCGTCGACGCTGGGCCCTTCGACGTGATCCTAGAACTGGTCGGAGCACCAAATTGGCCAGCCAACATTGCAGCCCTGGCTGTTGAGGGTCGGATTTCGGTGATTGGTGTCGGTGCCGGATCCAAGGTGGAAATCAACCTGGTTCACCTCATGGGCAAGCGGGCCAGGATCTTTGCGTCGACCCTGCGGGCGCGGCCTTTGGCCCAACGGGCGATGGTCGCCGATCGCATCGAGCGCCATGTGCTCCCCCTGCTCGATTCCGGCGCGATTCAGATTCCCGTCGCCGCCCGCTTCGAGCTGAGTGATGTCGCCGCCGCATACGAACGGTTCAAGGCTGGTGGCAAGTTCGGCAAGGTGATCATCAACCCTTGACCGCTACGCCGAACTCAAGACCGGTTTCGTTCCGGATCGCCGCCGAAACAGGGCGGTTGGTAACCCCATGAGTGTTCGGGTGTCGCCGGGGCGCATGAACGCGATGTAGCCGATCAGCATCCCGGGGAAGAAGTAGCCCAGGCGCATGGCGTAGTCGAATACCACATGCATCCCGATACCGAGCACGATCCCGATGAGCCGGGTCCGACGATTCCACAACAGCAGGGGCAACGTGATCTCCAGGCCGATGGCTACCCACGTTCCGATGTTCCCAAGGATGACGCTTTCTCGAACGAAGTCAGGCACGTAAAAGCGCTCGAACTCCTCCAGGCCCAGTGCGATGCTCGCCGCCGTGCCGTTGTGCCATCTACTACCGCTCGACTTCTCGATCGCAGTATCGACATAGATTGCGGTGAGTTGGAACTGCATCAGCCGCAGCACCCACGCTGGCCCTACCGGCCACCGCCGGCTCCCGTCATCCCGGCGTATCCCGCGGGGGCCGAGTGAGAGGTACCGAGACGGCGTGAGGACGGCAAAGACGGCGTAGTAGAACGCCCAGAGGCGGAGCAGGTTGTCACTGGCGTTCATCAGAACCGTGACGTCCTGCTGCAGGGACATGATCGAATAGAACAGCAGTGGCGCGGCCGGCCGCACCAACCAGCCGAACGTCACGAGAAACGCGGAGCCGAGCAGCAGGGCGAGCATCGCCGCAGCCGCCCAATCGTCCCTCAGCCACTGGAGTGCTCCAAGGCGGTTTGTTCCGTAGGTCGGGTCGGCGAAGAGTCCGTCGGTGAAGAAGAAGCTGTCGAAGTCGGGTACGAGGGCCAGCCCCCATACCGTCGATGTCAGCCCGAGCAGGATTCGGATCCAGGTGATGTTGATCGTGGATTTGGGAGCGAACCAGAAATCGTTCCAACGCCGGACGAGAAAGCTGATCATGGCGATGCCTCGTCCTTCGATGCGGCACCCTGTGCCGGGAATCGAAGCTCATAGAACGACTCCTCGGTCCACTCGGTCTGTTCCCCAGTGCCCGGTTCGGGCACCGGCCGCGACAACCGGATGAGGTCGACACCGACGACGACATCGTCGGCGTACTGCCGGCGGATCCACTCGGCGGTCGGCTTCCATCGGCGACGGTTCTCGTCTCGTCGCACCCGGCTCTCGTACTTGCGCCACCGGAACTCGCGGTAGGCACCGACCCAGGGATCGCCGTCGGGGAACTGGTACCGCTCAACCGTCCCGTCGTCGAAGGTCACATCGGCCTCGACCCGGTACGACGTGCTCACCGGGTTCGGCGCGAATACACCCCAATCCTGGCCGATCCCGGCGGCCCGGACGGTTGGCGCGAGCGGTGGCCGCAGCTGATCGCGGATCTCGCTGTCGGGCAGGTTCCACACGACCAGGAAGTACACGCACGCTGCGGCGAGGCCCGAGAGCAAAACGCGACCCAGGCGGGTGTCGACAAACCATCCCGGGTCATCGGTGTAGCCCTCCTGGTCCACCTCCGCAGGGTATCGCTCGAGGAGAGGGCGGCTCGGTCACGAAACCGACGGTGCTCAGGGGGTGATGAAGACCTTTCCTCGCGGGTCGGCGAGTGCCTCGACCAGCTCGGTTGGCGCGTGGGCCAGCCGAAGCGTTGCGGCCACGTCGGTGCTCCAGCGACCGTCGGCGAAGCGGGCCTGGACCTCACCGAAGACCTCGATCTTCTCCTCCATCGGCGCCCGACTGAGCCAGGGGGCCAGCCAGAAGCCGCGGATCACCTTGTTCATGAAGATGAATTCTCCCGGGTTCGACAGCGGCGGTATCTCCGCACTCAAAGATCCGTACACGAGCCACGTGCTGTTGCTCCCCATGGCGTTGAAGATCTTCGTGCTGGTGGCGTCGACCACTGCGTCGATCAGGAACCGGGGTTTGTGGGTCTTCATTACTTCTTTGAGGCGCTGGTCGAAGTCGTCGTCGTTCTGGTTGAGGATGGCCGTGGCTCCCAGATCGGTCAGCGCATCGTTGTGAACGTCTCGACGAACGATGCACACCGACTCCAGACCAGCGTCTCGAGCCAACGCCACAATGAATTTGCTGACCTGGCTCGCCCCGGCGGTGAGAACCACTCCGGGCGACCCGGCCGACTTCGCGTCTTCAAACATCGCCGCAGCGGTGAGCGGGTTCACGATGAATCCGGCAGCATCGTGATCGCTGACCGTTTCGGGCATCGGGATGCACAGCTCCGCGTCGCTGACCGCATGAGTGGCCCATGTGCCGGTTCCGGTGGGTGTTGCGGCGAAGCTGACCCGAGTGCCCACCAGGCTCTGGGCGTAGGCGTCATCTCCTGCGGCTATGACGGTTCCGACCCCTTCGAATCCCGCTGGCTTACCCTGCACACGCGGTTGGCCGTATTCCCCTTTGAGAAAGTGAAGATCGGATGGGTTGATCGGGGCCATGCTCATCTCGACCAGCACCTGGCCCGAGGCGAGGTCGGGGGTGTCGACTTCTCCGAGCTCGATGTATGGGTCCATCGACTCGAACCGGATGTGGCCTTCCGGGTTCGTTGTGTTGTAGCCATGCTGCTTCACGAGCAGCCCGGTGATGCGGGTCGGGATCGTCATGGTTCGAGCCTATGGCCCTAGTTGAGTTGGCGGGCCAGTGCGGTTGCTGCGGCGGCGACAATAACCACGACGACGAAGGGCAGTCGACGCCACAGGGCTATGC